>NZ_ANNK01000053.1 GCF_000334155.1 Halalkalibacterium ligniniphilum
TACCCTTGCCTTTGATCCCGCAGGAGTCTACGTCTATTTCCGCCGCTAAGGTTGTGCATTGTTCGCATTTTCAATCATACATGTTCGTTATGTCCCAGCCTCGACTTAACCAGAATATAGACAATATACATTCTGGCAAAATAGGATTGTGAGTCCACATGAAGGAGACTCACACACCTATATTTCGAGTTCCCCTAGTCGAATCAGTTCAATAACTGCTTGAGAGCGCCCCTTTACTCCCAATTTCTGCATTGTGTTCGAGATATGATTGCGAACTGTTTTTTCGCTGATAAACAGCTGTTGAGCAATTTCTTTTGTTGTTTTGTCCTGAACTAGTAATTCAAATACTTCCCGCTCTCTTTTTGTAAGTAAAGGCTTTGGTCCGAATTCTGCTCTCGTCAATGGGTTCACTCCTTCTTGCTCGGGCTGAAGGCTACATGCGGTGAGTGTTGAATCACGTCCACTTTTAGGAGGAATTTAGTCAAGATAGTATATGTCTAAAGGAAAGTACGTGTGAATTGAAGGAAAGAGAAGAGAGCAATACCTTGTATTAGCAGAGAAACCAGGAGGATTTGATTGACGGCTGTTCATCTACTTCGCTAATATAAACATAAAGATTTGAAAGCGTTACATTGAAAGGATTTTGCTCATGCATGACCCCTATATCGTCGTTAAAATATTGAATAACAATGTGGTCGTTGCACAGGAACAAGGAAAAAATGAAGTGATCTTAATTGGTAAAGGCATTGGTTTTGGCAAGAAAAAAGGGGCACACATTGATGCTGAAGATGTTGACAAGTTATTTGTGCTTGCAAATGAACACCAGCAAGAGGAATACAAGAGACTCCTCGATGAAATTGATGAAGAGCTTATTGCTTTAATTGAGGAAGCTGTAACCTATATTCAAACGGCCCTAAAGCAGCGTTTAGATGAACGAATTCATGTCGCGCTGACGGATCATATTGGCTTTGCTGTTCGCAGGATGAAACAAGGAATTGATATTCAAAATCCTTTTTTGCTAGAGACAGAAGCGATGTTCCCAAGTGAATATGCTCTAGCAAAAGAAGTGGTTTCACTGATGAATAATCACCTAGATATACCTTTGCCAGAAGCAGAGGTGGGATTCGTCGCATTGCATATTTACAGTGCCCTTTCCAACCGAAGTATTGCTGAAATGAACAATCATCCGCAGCTATTAAAAGAAATGGTTGGTATCGTGGAAGCAAGCTTAAATTTAACATTTGAACGTGAAACGACCACTTATTTGAGGTTAATCAGTTTTTTTAGTGAAGTGATTGAACGGATTGAAGAAGGCTCGATACATGAAGTTCATGACGGTTTAGCGAAAATATTGAAAGAAGATTTTACGTTATGCTATAATGTGACATGTTCAATTCTTAATTTGCTTAATTCTAGTTTAGGAAAAAGTGTTCAAGTGGAAGAAATTCCTGATCTTGTGCTGTATTTGCAGCGATTTATTAAAACAACATAGACGACACTTATATTACGTGTTACTGATTCGATCAGGCATGAGTAAGGGAGTGTATATGAAGTTCATGTAGGGTACGCTATAATACGAGCCTTGCAAACAATCATGTGCGTTTCTTTACTGATGCCTGTTTTTATTTCCTAACTGATGAATACTCCTTTTTCCCAGTAAAAAAGAAAACGGGTACATAAGTGAGGAAATGGTCTTGGTGAAACTGGATTAAGTTTCCATTTATATAAAATAGTAAATATAAAGATGAAAGAGGTCGTTAAATATGGCAGAAAAAACATTCAAAATTACAGCTGAAACAGGAATTCATGCTCGTCCGGCAACACAGCTAGTAAACAAAGCAGGTCAATATTCTTCTGACATTACATTGGAATACAAAGGTAAATCAGTAAATCTTAAATCCATTATGGGTGTTATGTCACTTGGTGTTGGCCAAGGAGCTGAGGTAACAATTAAGGCTGAAGGATCTGATGCTGAAGAAGCATTAAAAGGGATTGAAGAAGTTATTAAAGAAGGGTTAGGCGAATAATGCACAATCGAATTATAGGGATCGCTGCGTCATCTGGCGTAGCGATTGCAAAGGCTTTTGTTCATGAAGAACCTCAGGTTGATATTAAGAAAACGCAAATTGAGAATATTGAAGCTGAAGTGATTCGCTTTGATCAGGCGCTAGATATTTCTAAAAAAGAGCTTGGTGAAATTAAGGATAAAACAGAGGCGAGCCTTGGTGCTGATAAGGCTGAAATTTTTGCTGCTCATTTGCTCGTATTAAGTGATCCTGAGCTTGTCGATGCAGTGAAGGGAAAAATAAAAGATGAGCATATAAATGCAGAATTTGCTTTAAATGAAGTGGCATCCATGTTTATTTCGATGTTTGAAAATATGGACAACGAATATATGAGAGAGCGTGCAGCAGATATTCGTGATGTGTCCAAGCGTGTGCTCGGTCATTTGCTTGGAATTGAAACAGCATCTCTTGCATCGATTTCAGAGGAAACGATTATCATTGCTGAAGACTTAACACCATCGGATACGGCGCAATTAAATAAAGCCTTTGTTAAAGGGTTTGCAACCGATATTGGTGGACGGACCTCTCACTCTGCTATTATGTCTCGTTCTCTTGAAATCCCAGCGGTTGTAGGAACAAAAGAAGTGACGTCAAAGATTGAGACGGGTATGACAGTCATTGTTGATGGCTTAGATGGTGTGGTTATTGTTGAACCGACTGAAGCCGAAATTGCCGAATATGAGGGAAAGCGCGCGGCTTTTGAGAAGCAAAAGCAGGAATGGGCGAAGCTAGTTAATGAAACAACAACAACAAAAGACGGTGTACATGTTGAACTAGCGGCGAACATTGGAACACCTGATGATTTAGAAGGTGTACTAAACAACGGTGCAGAAGGAATTGGTCTGTACCGAACAGAATTTCTTTATATGGGACGGGAACAGCTTCCGACCGAGGAAGAGCAATTCGCCGCATACAAAGAAGTTGTTGAGCGGATGGAAGGTAAACCAGTTGTGATCCGAACATTAGATATTGGCGGCGATAAGGAGCTTCCTTACCTAGACCTACCAAAAGAATTAAATCCTTTCTTAGGTTTTCGGGCGATTCGCCTTTGTCTTGAAAAAGAAGAGATGTTCCGTACACAACTTCGTGCCCTTTTAAGAGCGAGTGCGTATGGAAACTTAAAAATTATGTTCCCAATGATTGCGACACTTGAAGAGTTGCGTGCGGCAAAAGCGATTCTCGCAGAAGAGAAAGAGCTGCTCCTCAATGAAAACATTGCTGTGTCCGATGCGGTTGAAGTCGGGATTATGGTTGAAATTCCATCCACAGCTGTTAGTGCCGATCTTTTTGCCAAGGAAGTTGATTTCTTCAGTATTGGAACGAATGATTTAATTCAGTACACGATGGCTGCCGATCGAATGAATGAACGAGTCTCGTATTTGTATCAACCATATCACCCAGCGATTTTACGTCTTGTTCATATGGTTATTCAAGCCGCTCATAAGCAAGGGAAATGGGTGGGCATGTGTGGCGAAATGGCAGGAGATGAAATTGCCATTCCTATCTTATTAGGACTTGGACTGGATGAATTTAGTATGAGCGCTACATCCATTTTACCAGCAAGAAGCCAACTTTTACGTTTATCAAAGAAAGAGCTAGAGGGCTTTGCTCAAAAGGTGTTGGAACTAGATACGGCAGCTGAGGTTGAAGCACTTGTGAAACAAACCTATTTAGCATAATGAATCAGAAGGGCTGTCAGAAATGGCAGCTCTTTTTGCGCAGACTGCCATTAGGTATGAGTTGTTACAAATTAAGGAGAAATGCGAACTCCTCCTTGCAATTCAGAGAAAAAACAAGGACAATATATAAATATATCACGCTGAGAGCGGGGAGGTCCGGTTCGTGGAATATCGTCAAGTAGAACAAATTGAAAAATCGTTACGTTTGGTTGCTGATGTGGTCAAGCAAAAGGGACGTGAAATCCTTACTCAATTTCCGATTACCCCACCACAATTTGTCGCCTTACAATGGTTGAATGAATATGGTGATATGACGATTGGTGAGTTATCACAAAAAATGTATTTAGCTTTTAGCACCACAACGGATCTCATTGACAGAATGGAAAAAAATGAGCTTGTCGAGCGTGTTAAAGACCAAGCCGATCGCCGTGTTGTACGAATTCATTTATTGGACAAAGGGAAAACGATCATTGAAGAAGTAATCCATAAACGTCAAAATTATTTACGTGACATACTGGAAAATTTTTCACAGGAAGATGTAGATTCCTTAGAAAAAAATCTTGATTTGTTACATCGAGAAATGAATGCAACAGGAGTAAATGGAAAATAGCAAAGTCAGCGTAGAAATTGAGGGAGAATTGTTGGATAGACCAATTGGTGTGATAGATTCCGGGCTTGGCGGATTGACCGTTGCAAAAGAGCTTTTCCGTCAGTTGCCGAAAGAGGAAATTGTATATATCGGGGATACTGAGCGCTGTCCATATGGTCCCCGGCCTTCAGAAGAGGTACGAACCTACACTTGGCAAATGATCAACCGTTTAATGAGTGAAAAAATAAAAATGCTTGTTATTGCTTGTAATACGGCAACAGCGGTGGTACTTGAAGAAGTGAAAGAAGAACTATCGATTCCAGTAGTAGGTGTCGTACATCCTGGGGCAATTAGTGCCTTGAAGGTAACAAAGCAAGATCATGTTGCGGTTATTGGGACAGAGGGCACGATAAAGAGCAAGGCGTATGAAAATGCCTTAAAAGCGATTAATAGTCTCGTTAAAATCGAGAGTTTAGCTTGTCCACCTTTTGTACCTCTTGTGGAACAAGGCTTATTTACAGGGGAAAGAACAAAACAAGTGGTCGAAGATACGTTGAAGCCGCTACTTGGTAAAGGTTACGATACACTCATTCTTGGATGCACCCACTACCCATTGCTGCGCCCTGTTATTCAGGAGGTTGTTGGAAGTGAGATTCAACTCATTTCATCGGGGGATGAGACGGCCCGAGAAGTAAGTGGCTTGCTTTACCATAAAGAGCTTCTTTTTACAGAGGAGCGAAGTCCAAAGCACCGTTTTTATACGACAGGTGATGCAGAGCGTTTTAAACAGTTAGCTGACCAGTGGCTCGAAATGAATGTTGGCAGCGTAGAAACCATTCACTTAGGATAGTCTATTGTTTTGCACTGCATGATTTATGAAAGACAAAGGGAGCGAGAGAGCTTCTTCGTTTTTTTCTTTTTTTGTTTATCGTTCGACTGTTCCTACGAGGGAGCAGTCTTTTTTTGATCCTTTCTCTCTTACTGTTAGAAAAAAATAGACAATGGTAGGTCTAATTTTTCATGAGGCTCGTATACATTTAGTACAAACTAGCTGAGGAGGGAAGGTCATGCGAAAAGTGTTAAAAAAAGGAGTGCCAGCTTTTATCATTGTGTCCGCTTTAACGATATCAGCCTGCTCGGTAGGTTCAGATGAGACAATGAATGAAATGGATACACCGCCAGTTAATTATGTGGAGGAAGGCGATTCTCTTGGCTTGGAGGATGACGAGCAATCAGAGGGATTGACTGAAGATGGAGAAGGAAACGAGGATGCTAGTGGGAAAGAACAGCCTGGAGCAGAAGCAACAGAAATGACAACAAGAGAACTTTACTTACTTGATGAAAACGGTCTTGTCGTCCCTCAGGCTTTACAACTTCCGAAACAGGAAGGGGTCTTAAAGCAGTCACTAGAATATTTGGTAGAGGATGGACCTGTTACGAATCTTTTACCGAATGGGTTTCGTGCTGTACTGCCTCCAGGAACAGAAGTTGATGTGAATCTTACGGAAGACGGTGTAGCCATCGCTGATTTCTCAAACGAATTTAAAGAATATAAGGCAGAAGATGAGCTTAAGGTGCTGCAGGCAATCACGTGGACACTTACTCAATTTGATAATGTTGAAAAAGTACAAATACGGATCAATGGCTATGAGCAAGATAAAATGCCTGTAAATGGGACTCCGATTGGTGATGGAATGAGTCGGGCGAATGGCATCAACATTGAAACGGATAATGTGGTGGATGTCGTGAGTAGTAAAGAGGTTACCCTTTATTTTCTTGCTCAATCAGGTGAGAATACTTATTATGTACCAGTCACTCGTAGAGTCAATGCTACGAGTGACGAGTTGACGGCAGCGGTAGAGGAATTGTTAAAAGGACCTTCTCATTATTCGAATTTAGTAACCGATTTTAGGCAAGGGGTTGCGTTACTTGAAGAGCCGCAGAATGAAGATGGTGTGGTCACATTGAATTTTAACGAAGCCCTTTTAAGTCAACTGCAATCAACAGCTGTATCGGAAAAAGCGTTAAACATGTTAGCATTAACCCTAACTGAACAGGAGGGCATTGAAAAAGTAGCCATTCAAGTGAATGGAGAAAGCAATGCGCTGAATGAGTCTGGACAGTTGTTGGCAGAACCGGTTACACGACCAACACAAGTGAACACAGGTAAATTTTAGCTTGATCAATTGGACAAAGGTAGTGTGAGTTCATTATAATCATAAGAGCAATGAGGTAGCTTTTTGGCTACCTCTCTTTTTTCAGCGGGTAGTAAGAGCAGCGGTCGGTAATAAAGATGGACTTAAGCGAGGATGCTTGAGCGATAGATGTAGACGACAACAAGATCTGTAGTATACGGGCTTTTGCTGATATTGCTTGAAAAGCAACAAATAGAAGGAAGAAGAACATTACATCATTTACTGATCTGTAGGAGGTTATTCAAATGAGAACGGATGGTAGACAGAAGAGAGAGTTACGACCAATTGAAATCGAACCGAACTATTTAACGCATCCTGAGGGGTCAGTATTGATTTCAATGGGGAACACAAAGGTGATTTGTACAGCAAGCGTTGAGGAGCGTGTGCCTCCCTTTTTGCGCGGACAAGGGAAGGGATGGATTACGGCAGAATATTCAATGTTGCCAAGAGCGACAGAGCAACGAAACATTCGAGAATCTTCAAAAGGAAAAGTGACAGGTCGTACGATGGAAATCCAACGTTTAATTGGAAGAGCGCTTCGGGCGATTTTAGATTTGAATAAAATCGGTGAGCGGACTGTATGGATTGATTGTGATGTTATCCAAGCTGATGGAGGGACGAGAACGGCTTCAATCACAGGCGCATTTGTCGCTCTTGCCCTCGCAATGAATACGAGCATGGAAAAAGGGTTAATCAAAGAATGGCCTGTTAAAGACTTTTTAGCGGCGATCTCTGTCGGTATCGATCCAGAACTTGGAGAAATTCTTGATTTATGCTACGCTGAGGATGCACAAGCAGAAGTGGATATGAATGTAGTGAAAACAGGAAAAGGTGAATTTGTCGAGCTTCAGGGTACAGGAGAAGAAGCTACCTTTTCTCATCAGCAATTGTTGACCATTTTAGATATGGCCGACGAAGGCGTTCGAACGTTGATTGAGAAGCAGCGTGCAGTTTTAGGAGCGATAGCTGAGAAGATTGATGCAGTGAAGTGAAATAAAAAAGGATGGGACGGTTATGCAGGAAATATTGATAGCAACAAAAAATAAAGGGAAAGTAGCAGAATTTGAAGCAATTTTTAAAGATAAGGGAATGACCGTTTCTTCATTGCTTGATTACCCTGAGGTTCCTGAAATAGAAGAGAACGGAGAGACTTTTTCTGAAAATGCGACAATAAAAGCTGAAGCAATTGCTCAGCGATTTAAAAAACCGGTGTTAGCGGACGATTCAGGTTTGATGATTGATGCGTTGGACGGCCGTCCAGGAATTTTTTCTGCGCGCTATGCAGGTCTTGAGAAAAACGATCAAAAAAATAATGAAAAGGTCTTGCTCGAGTTAACGGGTGTTCCGGAGGAAAAACGTACGGCAAGGTTTCATTGTGCGATTGCCTTTGCAAGACCGAATGAAGAAACAATTGTTTTTGAAGGCCAATGTGAAGGGTATATTCTTCAAGCACCGCAGGGAGATGGTGGCTTTGGCTACGATCCGATCTTTTATCTACCCAACTATCAAAAAAGCATGGCAGAGCTCACAAAGGAAGAAAAAAACAAGATCAGTCACCGTGCAAAGGCGCTGGCTCGATTAGTATGTGAATGGCCCAAGCTGTTTACGTAAGAGCATTCAAAGAAAAGGGAACGCTTGAAAAAAAAGGATGAGGAACAATGAAAGCCTTAATTATAAGTGATAGCCATGGATTAAAAAAAGAATTGCTAGATGTGATTGAGCGGCATCGAGACGAGGTCGATGTCATTCTCCATTGTGGTGATTCAGAGCTTGATGGTGCAGCCTCTGAACTAAGTGATGTCAATACGGTTCGAGGAAATTGTGACATAGGGACAGACTTTCCTGAAGAGTATACTGAATCATTTCAGGGCTTTAAAGTGTTCGTTACACATGGACATCTCTACAATGTCAAAATGACGTATGTCCCGTTAAGCTATCGAGCGGAAGAAGTGGAAGCGCAGATGGTTTGCTTTGGACATTCTCATGTAGCCACAAGCTTTCAGGAAAATGGCGTGATTTACGTGAATCCTGGAAGTATCCGCTTGCCAAGAGCTAGAAAAGAACAAACGTATTGTATTGCAGAGGTGACGGATGATAAAGTTCAGCTTCTGTTTTATGATCGAAGTGGTGAATTTATTCCAGATCTTTCAGCTGTCTACCATCGATAAGTAGCATTGGAAGAAATTTTTCTTCCAATGCTCATTAAAATCAGTTGACATCCTTCTTGAATTCCAGTATAGTAATAAACGTCGCTAGTATTTGAATTTATGCGGGTGTAGTTTAGTGGTAAAACCTCAGCCTTCCAAGCTGATGTCGTGGGTTCGATTCCCATCACCCGCTTATGTCCCAGTAGCTCAGCTGGATAGAGCAACGGCCTTCAAGATAAGGAGCCTCTAAAGGGAAAGAGAAACCTTTAGAGTGGACGACACTATATCGGTGAAGCCTTAACAGGTTATGCTGATGGTAATACCGAGGAAACTTACGCCTTGTTAGGTCAGGTGCTTTAAAGGCTCATTTGAGGGTAGAAGCACCAAAGCATAGCGAGCGATCGTTATCGTGAGGTTCCGTAGAGACTATACGTGTCGCACCTGAAATGGTGAAGATATAGTCCAGACCACAAACAACTTGTTGGTGGCGAAAGCCATAGTGGTAAGCTAAGCCGTCGGTCGGGAGTTCGAATCTCTCCTGGGACGCCATTTTACTTTTACATAATCAAAACGTCACCTGTTTATGGTGACGTTTTTTTATGAAAAGAAGAAATGATAGCAAAACAAAGCTGTCTAGCTGCAGCTGCTAGCGGATCGATATCGCTTCGACTCCTACGAAAACAAAAAAACGTTTTCGAATCAGAGTTTCATGCACTTGTCACCGCCAGGCAGGACTTGCGCTTTTCTTAGGAAAAACGGCAGGATGAAATAGCTCCTTCGTTCAAACAAGACACTCCTATGCTGGAGACTAAACGTACAAGCTTAGTTCTATTCTGTGTGGGGGATTCTCAGTTAAAAGAATTAAAAATGGTTTGTAAAAAAATTTTTGCGTCTAACAGGTGGGTCCGTATGTTCAAATTCTTGCTCCATAAATAAGAAAATTGATTGGATATAGCTCGAACAAGCATCGGCTGTTGCTAACGAATCCTGCTCAAAGTAAAGAACATGCCACCTTTTTTTGCGTAATTTTCGCATTATTTTCTGATCTCTGCTGTCATTTTTTTTCTCCATTAACGCAATGCGATAGGGAACGAGGGCAAGATTAATAGAGATATGACCAATCCTATGTTGGGGGGTTGGGTACATATTCTCTTTGATTAGCTGTTCATAAAGCTCTTTTTCACCGTTTGATTGACAAAGTTCTCTTTCATTTTTCACTAATATTAATGTCGGCCCGTTTGTTTGCTTAAATTGGATGTATGGTACAGAAAAGGAAAAATGGAGAAAATGACAGGTATTCCACGCTAGTTTCCACATATTCATCACCATTTATCAGTTTGCCCAATCATTTATGATTCTATGTCCTCGTTTTAAAATAAAAAATAAATTCATGAATTCCTTTAGCAGCGTTCATGTAAGCGTATTCAATAGAGAACTCTTATTTAAATAGTCAAATTATTTTTGAAAAAGTGGTTGACCAGCGCTTGGAATCGGCGTATTATAATCCTCAAACGAGAAAATGACGTAAACAAACGTCCTTTCTAGAGAGATTTTCTTACGTGGGAAAAGGATGTATCGAATTACGAAATTTGTTCGGAATTTTTTTATAACAAAAATTATTTAAGTAACAATGGTGGGAGCGATTGAACAATGAGAAGCGACATGATTAAAAAGGGGATTGACCGCGCCCCACACCGGAGTTTACTACGAGCAGCAGGTGTAAAAGAAGAAGATATGGATAAGCCGTTTATCGGTGTTTGTAATTCCTATATTGATATTATTCCAGGTCATATGCACCTTAATAAATTTGCTGAAGTTGCAAAGGAAGCCATTCGTGAAGCTGGCGGCATTCCATTCGAATTTAACACCATTGGGGTGGACGATGGAATTGCAATGGGGCATATCGGTATGCGTTATTCACTACCGAGCCGTGAAATTATCTGTGATGCGGCAGAAACAGTCATTAATGCGCACTGGTTTGATGGCGTGTTCTTCATTCCAAACTGTGACAAGATTACACCAGGCATGTTGATGGCATCTGTTCGTACGAATGTTCCATCGGTCTTCGTTTCAGGTGGACCAATGGAAGCAGGGCGAACAAAGGACGGAAAAAGCTTATCCCTAGTCTCTGTTTTCGAAGGAGTAGGAGCCTTCTCCTCAGGAAAAATGTCGAGAGAAGAATTGCTAGAAATTGAGCAGCAAGCGTGTCCTACCTGCGGATCCTGTTCTGGGATGTTCACCGCAAATTCAATGAACTCATTGATGGAAATGCTAGGCTTGGCATTGCCAGGAAACGGAACGATTGTTGCTACATCTGAAGCACGCCACCAACTCATTAAAGATGCTGCGAAGCATTTAATGAATTTAATTGAAAAAGACATTCGTCCACGTGACATTATTACAAAGGAAACGATTGATGATGCATTCGCTTTGGATATGGCAATGGGGGGATCAACGAACACGGTTCTTCATACACTTGCCATTGCAAATGAAGCGGAAATCGATTATGACTTAAATCGAATTAATGAAGTGGCTGAACGAGTTCCTTATCTTTGTAAAATCAGCCCAGCATCGGATTATTCCATGGATGATGTACACCATGCCGGTGGTGTCGCGGCCATTATAAAGGAGCTCTGCTCAATTGAAGGAGCAGTTCATAAAGACCGAATCACGATTACTGGTAAGAGCATATATGAGAATGTGAAAGATGCGGAAATTACTAATGATGAAGTCATTCGTCGTAAGGATAATCCATATAGCCCAGTCGGTGGCTTATCCATTCTATTTGGAAATCTCGCACCAAATGGAGCCGTCATTAAAGTCGGTGCTGTTGACCCTTCAATTAAAGTATTCGAAGGTGAAGCGATTGTGTTCGAATCTCAAGATGAGGCACAGCAAGGCATTAGCGATGGAACGGTTCGTGAGGGTCACGTTGTTGTCATTCGTTATGAAGGTCCAAAGGGTGGGCCTGGGAT
Source organism: Halalkalibacterium ligniniphilum (assembly GCF_000334155.1). Classification (GTDB taxonomy): domain Bacteria; phylum Bacillota; class Bacilli; order Bacillales; family Bacillaceae_D; genus Halalkalibacterium; species Halalkalibacterium ligniniphilum. Next base: position 11,652 of record NZ_ANNK01000053.1, read on the forward strand.
GCCAGAGATGCTTGCACCGACATCGGCGATTATGGGTCGTGGTTTAGGAACAAAGGTAGCCCTTATTACAGACGGACGTTTTTCGGGAGCATCAAGAGGAATTTCGATTGGGCATATTTCACCAGAGGCTGCTGAAGGTGGACCAATCGCATTTGTTAAAAATGGCGATAAGATTAAAATCGACTTACCAAGCCGTACAATCGAATTGCTCGTTTCAGACGAAGAATTAGCAAAAAGAAAAGAGGGCTGGACCGAGCCAGAACCAAAAGTAAAAAAAGGTTACTTAGCTCGATACTCCAAGCTCGTTACATCTGCCAATACAGGCGGTATTATGAAAATTTAACACCAAAAGCGTAGAAGAGGAAAAGTAATCGTAATTGGACCATCAACAGAGAGCCGCAGGTAGCTGAGATGCGGCGGTGGCCTTTGCGATGAAGCTCGCCTCGGAGTGCCAATTTGAACGTAATTCTAGTAGGATTGGCCGGGTGTTCACAGCACTCGTTATTAAAACGTGACGACAAAGTGTCGTCCATGAGGTGATATTTGAAAGAATATCATGAACAAGGGTGGTACCGTGAAAAGAAAAATCTTTTTGCCCCTTAGCCAACATTAATTTGGCACGATTGGGGGGTAAAAAGATTTTTTTGTTATTTAAAAATAAAAGCAGATTATTCTCTTAAGACAAAAAATTGCAAAGAGTTAAATCATTCATGTGTATAGAAAAATCGCTTGCGATACAGAGATTGATTTTGAATAAATAAGGAGGAGCAAAGATGAGTACAAAGCTAAAACAGAATGAGCAGTCGTCGACAGAAGTTAAGCAAGAAATGTCTGGTTCAAGCATGCTGATTAAAGCTTTAGCAGAAGAGGGCGTCGATGTTATCTTCGGTTATCCTGGGGGCGCCATTTTACCAACCTATGATGAGATTTATAAAACAGGTATTCGTCACATCCTCGCACGTCATGAACAAGGAGCTATTCATGCAGCAGAAGGCTATGCCCGTGTATCTGGAAAGCCAGGGGTTTGCGTCGTAACCTCGGGACCGGGTGCGACAAATGTTGTCACTGGAATTGCTGATGCAATGATTGATTCATTGCCGCTAATTGTGATAACAGGTCAGGTGGCAACGACGGTCATTGGAACCGATGCTTTTCAGGAAGCTGACATGATTGGGATTACGATGCCGATTACAAAGTACAGCTATCAGGTCCGCTCCGTTGATGAGTTACCACGCATTATGAAAGAGGCGTTTCATATTGCAACGACAGGTCGTCCAGGTCCTGTACTTATTGATTTGCCAAAGGATGTCTCGCTTGCCACTGGACTTTTTGATTACGATAAAGAAGTAGATTTGCCAGGCTATCAACCTACATTTAAACCAAATAAACTTCAAATACGAAAAGTCGTCGAAGCTGTGACGAAAGCAAAGAAGCCAGTGATATTAGCTGGTGCCGGTGTTCTTCACGCAAATGCATCGGAAGAATTATTTACCTATGTTGAACAACAGAGCATTCCAGTTGTGAATACACTTCTTGGCCTTGGTAGCTTTCCTGGCGATCATGACCTCCATCTTGGAATGGGGGGAATGCACGGAACGTATACAGCCAACATGGCGATTCACGAATCCGATTTGCTTATTAGCATCGGCGCACGCTTTGATGACCGTTTAACAGGGAACCTTGAGCACTTTGCACCAAACGCGCGTGTCGTTCATATCGATGTGGACCCTGCTGAAATTGGTAAAAATGTTGAAACGGAAATCCCTGTCGTCGGTGACGCGAAAGAAGCGCTAAAGATGTTGATTGCAGAACAAGGTGAGCCTGGAGACAATGCATTATGGCGAGCTGACCTGGGGCGGATGAAGAAGGAATATCCACTTTGGTATGAGAAGGACGGAGAAACGATCAAGCCGCAGGAGTTGATTCAGCAAATTTTTGAAGCGACAAATGGAGAAGCGATAGTGACAACAGATGTCGGTCAGCATCAAATGTGGACGGCTCAATATTATCGCTTTAATCGTCCAAATCGATGGGTGACATCAGGTGGCCTTGGTACGATGGGATTTGGCTTCCCAGCGGCGATCGGTGCTCAATTCGCAGAACCAGATGCGACGGTAGTCAGTGTGCTCGGTGATGCTGGTTTTCAAATGACTGCCCAAGAAATGTCGATTTTACAAGAGTTGAACCTTCCAGTAAAAATTATCATTGTCAACAACGCCTCTCTTGGAATGGTTCGTCAGTGGCAGCAGCTGTTTCATGGGGAGCGTTATTCAAACTCACTATTCCCAATTCAGCCTGATTTTGTCAAGCTGGCTGAAGCATATAACATCAAAGGAATGCGAGTGGAAAAGCTTTCAGAGGTAAAAGCAGCATTGGATGAAATGATCGCACACCCTGGTCCTGTCTTAATGGATTTCCGTGTGGCACAGCAAGAAAATGTCTATCCAATGATTGCACCAGGAAAAGGACACCACGAAATGGAGGGAGTAAAGCCGTGAGACGAACGATAACAGCTTTAGTAAATAATACATCAGGTGTTCTCAATCGTATCACTGGACTCTTTGCACGTCGCCATTTCAACATTGAAAGCATTACGGTAGGCGTAACAGAGAATCCGGCTATTTCAAGAATCACCTTTGTTGTCATTGTTGACAGCAAAGACAACATTGAGCAAGTCATTAAACAACTAAACAAGCAAGTTGATGTCCTAAAGGTCAATGACATTACCGATGAAGCCATTGTTGCGAGGGAGCTGGCACTCATTAAAATCGTCGCTACACCTCAGCAACGGGGGGAGGTTGCTGCTCTTGTCAATCCATTTAGAGCCTCGATCATTGATGTAGGACGCGAAAGCTTGACTGTCCAAATTACAGGGGATCATCAAAAAGTGGAAGCTTTTATTGACCTCCTGCGCCCATACGGCATTAAGGAATTGGCAAGAACAGGTATTACCGCCTTTAAGCGAGGCACTAAAAAGTATGATTTGGACACACATGCAATTACACTTATCAACTAAAAAACGAATTAAGGGAGAGGATTTTAATGGCTAAAGTATTTTATAACGGAGATGTAAATGAAGGCGTACTACAAGGAAAAACAGTTGCAATTATCGGATATGGATCTCAAGGACATGCTCATGCGCAAAACTTACGCGATAGCGGAACAAATGTCATTGTCGGTTTGCGTCCAGGAAAATCATGGGATAAAGCAGTGGAAGATGGATTTGAAGTCTATTCTGTTCGCGAGGCAGCTGCAAAAGCAGATCTAATCATGATTCTTTTACCAGATGAGCTTCAACCAACCGTTTATAAAAACGAAATTGAGCCTGAGTTAACAGAAGGAAAAGTATTAGCATTTGCACATGGCTTTAACATTCACTTTAATCAAATCGTTCCTCCAAAAAACGTTGATGTATTCTTAGCTGCACCAAAAGGACCGGGACATCTTGTTCGTCGTACGTATGAAGATGGAGCAGGGGTACCAGGCTTAATCGCTGTTTTCCAAGATGCATCAGGTCAAGCAAAAGAGATTGCTCTTGCTTATTCAAAGCAAAATGGTTCAACTCGCGCTGGTGTTATTGAAACAACATTCAAAGAAGAAACAGAAACAGATTTATTTGGTGAGCAAGCAGTGCTTTGCGGTGGTACATCTGCCCTTGTTAAAGCAGGATTCGAAACACTTGTTGAAGCTGGTTACCAGCCAGAGGTTGCTTACTTTGAATGTCTACATGAGCTTAAGCTGATTGTTGACCTTATGTACGAAGGTGGACTTGAAGGTATGCGCTATTCCATCTCTGACACGGCTCAATGGGGAGACTTCGTTGCCGGGCCTCAAATTGTGACAGATGAGACAAAGAAAGCAATGAAAAAAGTATTATCTGACATTCAAACTGGAAAATTTGCGAAAGGCTGGATTCTTGAAAACCAAGCAAATCGTCCAGAGTTTACGGCTATTAATGAAGCTGAGAAGCAACACCCAATTGAGGTTGTGGGACGTGAGCTTCGTGAAATGATGCCATTTGTAAAAGCCAAATCTAAGGGAGTGGTCGGTAGTGCGAAAAATTAACGTCTTCGATACAACCTTGCGAGATGGAGAGCAGTCAGCTGGAGTAAATTTGAACTTTGAAGAAAAGATCGAAATTGCTAAACAGCTTGAACGCCTTGGTGTTGACATTATCGAAGCGGGGTTTCCAGCATCTTCAAAAGGAGACTTTAATTCTGTAAAAGCGATTGCTGATTTAATAAAGGGGAGCTCGGTGACTGGACTTGCTCGTTCGAAACAGAGCGATATCGATGCTGCATGGGAAGCGTTAAAGGGAGGAGAAGAGCCACGAATCCATGTATTCGTGGCAACCTCCCCTATCCATATGGAATATAAGCTAAAAATGACGCCTGACCAAGTCGTCGAAACAGCTGTTGCGTCAGTAAAATATGCAGCAAGTAAATTCCATCATGTTCAGTGGTCAGCTGAAGATGCAAGCCGCTCAGATTTTGCGTTTTTAGCGCAAATTATTGAAGAAGTGATTCAGGCGGGAGCCACAGTTATTAATCTGCCTGACACCGTTGGTTATACAACGCCGCAGGAAATTAAAAATATGTTCCTTTATTTAAAAGAACATGTTCCGAGCATTGATAAAGCGATCCTTTCAACGCATAATCATGATGATTTAGGGATGGCTGTTGCCAATTCTCTTGCTGCGATTCAAGCGGGCGCAAATCAAGTTGAATGCACGATTAATGGAATCGGTGAGCGGGCAGGAAACGCTGCGCTTGAAGAGATTGCCGTTGCCCTTAATATTCGCAAGGACCATTATCAAGCTGACACTGGTTTAACCTTAAAGGAGATTAAAAGAACAAGCTCGCTTGTCAGTAAGCTGACAGGGATGGTCGTTCCGAATAATAAAGCAGTTGTTGGACAGAATGCTTTTGCCCATGAGTCAGGCATTCATCAAGATGGGGTCCTGAAAAACAAGGAAACCTATGAAATCATTACGCCTGAGCTTGTCGGAGTTTCATCGAACTCAATGGTGCTTGGTAAGCATTCAGGAAGACATGCATTTAAAGAAAAGCTGAAGGAGCTTGGATTTACTGGAACCGAAGATCAATTAAACAGAATATTCAAATCATTCAAAGATCTTGCGGATAAAAAGAAAGAAATCACCG
>NZ_ANNK01000054.1 GCF_000334155.1 Halalkalibacterium ligniniphilum
CCACGAATCCATGTATTCGTGGCAACCTCCCCTATCCATATGGAATATAAGCTAAAAATGACGCCTGACCAAGTCGTCGAAACAGCTGTTGCGTCAGTAAAATATGCAGCAAGTAAATTCCATCATGTTCAGTGGTCAGCTGAAGATGCAAGCCGCTCAGATTTTGCGTTTTTAGCGCAAATTATTGAAGAAGTGATTCAGGCGGGAGCCACAGTTATTAATCTGCCTGACACCGTTGGTTATACAACGCCGCAGGAAATTAAAAATATGTTCCTTTATTTAAAAGAACATGTTCCGAGCATTGATAAAGCGATCCTTTCAACGCATAATCATGATGATTTAGGGATGGCTGTTGCCAATTCTCTTGCTGCGATTCAAGCGGGCGCAAATCAAGTTGAATGCACGATTAATGGAATCGGTGAGCGGGCAGGAAACGCTGCGCTTGAAGAGATTGCCGTTGCCCTTAATATTCGCAAGGACCATTATCAAGCTGACACTGGTTTAACCTTAAAGGAGATTAAAAGAACAAGCTCGCTTGTCAGTAAGCTGACAGGGATGGTCGTTCCGAATAATAAAGCAGTTGTTGGACAGAATGCTTTTGCCCATGAGTCAGGCATTCATCAAGATGGGGTCCTGAAAAACAAGGAAACCTATGAAATCATTACGCCTGAGCTTGTCGGAGTTTCATCGAACTCAATGGTGCTTGGTAAGCATTCAGGAAGACATGCATTTAAAGAAAAGCTGAAGGAGCTTGGATTTACTGGAACCGAAGATCAATTAAACAGAATATTCAAATCATTCAAAGATCTTGCGGATAAAAAGAAAGAAATCACCGAGGATGATTTGTTTGCCTTGATGACCGATCAAACTGTAGGTGATTCTGTTTCTCATTACGAGCTTGAGACATTGCAAGTGAATTTTGGAACGAATAATATTCCAACGGCAACCGTAACGATGAAGCTTCCTTCTGGTGAAGTCGTTCAAGAGGCAGCTACAGGTTCTGGAAGTGTGGAAGCAATTTATAACACTTTAGAGCGTGTGCTTGCAGTTCCTGCAATACTGGAAGACTATCGGATTCAATCAATTACAGGCGGACGTGATGCGTTAGCTGATGTGTTTGTAAAGCTCCGCTATGAAGGTGTTGAAACAAGCGGTCGCGGAACAGCCCATGATGTGCTAGAAGCCTCAGCAAAAGCCTATTTAAATGCAATTAATCGGACCATCAATCGAAAGCGTTATGCAGAAGTAAATGCAATGAGTATTGAAGCATAAGGAGGGAAGAGCAAATGAATAAAAAGATTGCGGTTCTTCCTGGTGACGGAATTGGCCCAGAGGTTGTAGCTTCGGCGATTTCAGTATTAGATGAAGTGGCAAATCAATTTGGTCATTCTTTTACGTATACCTATGGGAAGCTGGGTGGTAAAGCGATTGATGAGGATGGAGAACCTTTACCTGAAAAAACGATAGCGATCTGTAAAGAGAGTGATGGCATTTTATTGGGGGCTGTGGGTGGACCGAAATGGGATGGACTTCCAGGTCACCTTCGTCCTGAAAAAGGACTTCTTGGTCTTAGAAAAGAGCTTGAGCTTTTTGCAAACCTACGGCCAGTTGCAATTTTTGACAGTCTCCGTAAGGCGTCATCCTTAAAAGAAGAAGTCATTGAAGACGTTGATTTGCTATTCGTTCGTGAGCTCACTGGCGGTATTTATTTTGGTGAACCACGAGAGCGGAGAGGAGCAGGCGAAGAGGAAGTTGCCATTGATACACTTGTTTATTCAAGAGCTGAGATGAGACGAATTATTCGCAAAGCTTTCGAACTTGCAAAAGTAAGAAAAAATCATGTAACTTCGGTAGATAAAGCAAATGTCCTTGAAACGAGTCGGATGTGGAGAGAAGTGGCTGAAGAAGTAGCGCAAGAGTTTCCAGAGGTAGAGCTTGAGCATATGCTTGTGGATAATGCAGCGATGCAGCTTATTCGCCAGCCAAAGCAATTTGACGTGATTGTGACTGAAAATATGTTTGGTGATATTTTAAGCGATCAAGCATCCATGCTTACAGGATCCCTCGGTATGCTACCATCAGCAAGCTTGAGTAGTGATGGACCTGGCTTATATGAGCCGATTCACGGTTCGGCCCCAGACATTGCTGGAAAAGGCCTCGCCAATCCACTTGCTACAATCTCATCGGCTGCGATGATGTTGAAATATTCATTTGGGTTGATCAAAGAGGGCGATGCAGTAGAGAAAGCAATTAATGAAGTATTAACGAATGGTTACCGAACAGCAGATATTTGTGAAGATGGGAAAGAGCCTCTTTCGACAGAGCAAATGACGAAAAAAGTTGTAGATGTTTTACGAAAGAATGCAGCGATTCAAGCTTAGTCTTCTACGATATTTTTAAGAAAGGAAGTGCAAAACGATGGCGCCAAAAACAATCATTGAAAAAATATGGGATGCTCATACCGTCATGTCTGAAGAAGGAAAGCCTAGCTTGCTTTATATTGACTTGCATATGGTGCATGAGGTCACCTCGCCACAAGCGTTTGAAGGGTTACGTATGGCTAAGCGTAAGGTCCGTCGCCCAGATTTAACGTTTGCAACAATGGATCATAATGTGCCAACGACTGATCGTTACAACATTCAAGACATCATTGCCCGAACGCAAATGGAAACCTTGGCAAGAAACTGTGAAGAATTTGGCATTGATATTGCTGATTTGGAAAGCCCTGATAATGGTATTGTCCATGTGATTGGGCCTGAGCTAGGATTAACCCAGCCTGGGAAAACGATTGTGTGTGGAGATAGTCACACATCGACTCACGGTGCATTCGGGGCTTTAGCATTCGGAATCGGTACAAGTGAAGTAGAGCATGTTCTTGCAACTCAAACGTTATGGCAATCAAAGCCAAAAACGTTGGAAGTAAAAGTGACAGGAGAATTATCTCCTTCCCTTTCGGCCAAAGATATTATCCTTGCAATTATCTCAAAATTTGGAGTGGATTTTGGAACAGGTTCTGTCATTGAATTTACGGGAGAGGCGATTCGCGGCTTGTCAATGGAAGGTCGTATGACCATCTGTAACATGTCCATTGAAGCTGGAGCAAAAGCCGGCTTGATAAGCCCTGATCAAGTGACTTTTGATTATTTAGAAGGTCGGGACTTTGTACCAAAGGGCGAAAAATTTTTAGAAATCGTTGAAAAATGGAAGAGCTTTGCTTCAGATGAAGGAGCCACATATGATCGCACAGTCACCATTGATGCAAGTGAAATCGAACCTATGGTGACATGGGGTACGAACCCATCTCAAGGTGTTGGTGTAAACCAAGTCGTACCAAGTCCTGAGGATGCGAAAAACGATACGGAAAGACGGGCGATTGAACAGTCCTTAGCTTATATGGATCTTAAACCAGGAACACGGATGACAGACATTAAAATTCAGCATGTGTTTATTGGTTCTTGTACGAATTCTCGCCTAAGTGACCTTCGTGCAGCAGCTTCAGTGGTAAAAGGACGCAAAGTAGCTGAGAATGTACGGGCACTCGTTGTGCCTGGCTCACAGCAAGTGAAAAAGCGGGCGGAGCAAGAGGGACTTGATCAAATTTTTAGAGAAGCTGGCTTTGAGTGGCGTGATTCTGGCTGCAGTATGTGTTTAAGTATGAATCCAGATGTTGTTCCAGAAGGAGAACGATGTGCCTCCACGTCAAACCGTAATTTTGAAGGGCGTCAAGGAAAAGGAGCACGGACACATCTTGTCAGTCCTGAAATGGCGGCAGCAGCTGCGATTGCCGGTCATTTTGTAGACGTCCGCTCATTTTCATCAAGTCCACAACCAGCTTAACGATTGGAGGTATGGAAATGGAACCGATTATTGAACATAAAGGATCAATTGCTGCTTTAAATCGCGTGAATGTTGATACTGACCAAATTATTCCGAAGCAATTTTTAAAACGTGTCGAACGAACAGGCTTTGGTCAATTTCTCTTTTTTGATTGGCGCTTTTTAAAAGACGGTCAAGAAAATCCAGAATTTGAATTGAACCGCCCTCATGCCAAAGGAGCATCTATTTTGGTCGCAGGTCCAAACTTTGGCTGTGGTTCGTCAAGAGAGCATGCGCCTTGGGCATTGCAGGATTATGGGTTTCGTGTTGTTATTGCACCAAGCTTTGCTGATATTTTTTATAATAACTGTGTGAAAAATGGAATTCTTCCGATCCGCTTAGAAAAGGAAAAAGTTGACGAATTACTTGAAAAAGGAAAAGACCAAGCGTATGAGCTTGATGTTGATTTGAAAAATCAAGTAATCAAAAGCACAGATGGCTTCACAGCTTCTTTTGACATTGACCCTTATTGGAAAGAAATGCTCCTAAATGGGTGGGACGAGATTGGCTTAACCCTTCGTTATGAGGAGCAAATCGAACAATTTGAAAAACAGCGTGCATAAATGAAAGCAGCTAGGAGCTACCTAACATTTTGTTTAGGGAGCTCTTTTTTACAGGAAAAAACGCAAGAATTGTATTTCAATAGGCTTATTGATACACTTAACTGAAGAAATATTCTTTGCTCATGCAGAGAAGAGTGGAGCGATCGTATGGACGACAAACAATTAAAGCGAAAGGACAATGTCGTTTTATATCCAGGTCTAGTTAAGCGCTTAATCGAGAAAGGCATGGATGCATTAAAAGATAAAGACCCTAAAAGCGCAATCGCTTTTTTCAAAGATGCGGAAGCACATGAGCCAGACCATCCACAAGTACTATTCGGCAAAGTTCTATGCTTAATAGAACTAGGTCAGCTTGAAGAAGCAGTTGCTTTGACAGATACGATGCTGCGAGAAGATATTGGAACCTATTACGATAATTTGCAAGTACATATTTCACTCCTTGTCCAGCTTGGACGTTATGATGAAGTGGTTGAAATGCTCGATGCTGTCCTTTCTGAAGAACGCTTGCCACCAAAGCAAGCAGAATCTTTTTACCAATTGCTTCATTTCAGTCGACAAATGACTGAGGATACATACATAAAAAATGAAACATCACAAGCAGAAGAAGAAATCCCTAAAGAATTATTCAACCAACTTGAATCAGTAAATGCTGAGCAACAGTGGAATAGCATACAGCTTCTAAAAAAATTTAATCAAAAGGAAGTCATAAGGGCTTTTATTCAATACGTAGAAAATAAAGAGAAAGATTCTGTTTTAAGAAGCTATGTTTTGCAGTTGCTTTCACAAAAAGCTGTGAGAGAAGCGATACATATTGAGAAAGACGGACGAAAGATGAAGGTGGTTCCAGCTGAATTAAGTGATTATGACCAACAGCAATTTGGCATGGATGTGATTGAACGACTTGGTGATGTATTAGAAACGAGTAATCCTAGCTTGTATCAAATGGCAACACAGCTTTGGTGGCATTATTTATTTATTCTCTATCCGTTTTTACCAATGCCAGTAGATGTAAACTTGTGGACGGCAGCAGTGACTGTGGCAGTTCATGAAACAAATGGTGTTCCATTTGATGAAGAGGAAATTGCTGAAATTTGCCACTGTGACACCCGTGAGATGCTAGAAAAGGCAGAGCACATTCTAGAACAAGAAAGTCAAGTTTTTCAGGGAGCTGAGCTTGACCGTTCGTAATAGATCGTACCTTGAAATACGTGGGTTCTATGGTATAATGGAGTGGTTGTCAAGCAGAGATTTACAATGGAAAAAGATAGTTCGTAAAGTTGGAGGGAACAAATAAATGACTGTAAAATGGGAAAAGCTAGAGGGAAATCAAGGTGTTTTAACAGTAGACGTTGAAGCAGAAAAAGTAAACGAAGCGTTAGATCAAGCATTTAAAAAGGTTGTTAAAAAAGTAAATGTACCTGGCTTCCGTAAAGGGAAGGTACCTCGTAGCTTATTCGAAAAGCAATTTGGTGTAGAAGCTCTTTATCAAGATGCACTTGATATTCTTTTGCCAGAAGCTTATTCAAAAGCAATTGATGAAACAGGAATCGAGCCAGTTGACCGCCCTGAAATTGATATTGAACAAATGGAAAAAGGCAGCAACCTTGTATTCAAAGCTACGGTTGTAGTGAAACCAGAAGTAACGCTTGGGGAATACAAAGGACTTGAAGTAGAAGAAAAAGATATCACTGTAACAGACGAAGATATTGACAACGAACTGAAGCAATTACAAGAGCGTCATGCAGAGCTTGTCGTTGTTGAAGATAGTGCAATCGAAACAGGTGATACAGCTGTTCTTGATTTTGAAGGCTTTGTTGACGGAGAACCGTTTGAAGGTGGAAAGGCAGAAAATTATTCCCTTGAAATTGGTTCAGGTCAATTCATTCCAGGCTTTGAAGAACAACTTATTGGCTTAAAGCCAGGCGAAGAAAAAGACGTAGAAGTTACGTTCCCTGAAGAATATCATGCGGAAGATTTAGCTGGTAAGCCTGCAACGTTCAAAGTAAAAATTCATGAAGTAAAACGTAAAGAGCTTCCTGCTTTAGATGATGAGTTCGCCAAGGATGTAAGTGAAAACGTTGAAACACTAGAGGAATTGAAAAAAGAGTTAAAAGAAAAGCTTGAAAAAGATCGTGAGCACGAAGCATATCATGACAAGCGTGATACACTTGTAGAAAAAGCGACTGAAAATGCAACGATCGATATTCCTGAAGTGATGATCAAAACAGAAACAGACCGCATGCTTCAAGAATTTGAGCAACGTTTACAAATGCAGGGTATGAACCTTGAAATGTACTACCAATTTTCAGGTACAGATGAAGCAGGAATGCGTGAACAATTTAAGAATGATGCTGAGAAGCGTGTTCGCATGAATCTAACGCTTGAAGCGATTGCAAACGCTGAAAATCTTGAGGCAACAGACGAAGATATTGAAAAAGAATTTGAAAAAATGGCTGAGATGTATAAACGTCCTGTGGATGAAATTAAAAACATTTTTGCAGCTCAAGGTGGAACCGAAGGCATTAAAGGTGATTTGAGAATTCAAAAAGCGATTGAGTTCCTTGTTGACAACAGCAAAGCTGTTTAAGTAAATATGGATTCTGTAGACAAGGCGCGAATTTTCGTGCCTTGTCTTACACTATTTTTTAGGGTGCATGAGAACGGAGCAATAGACTGTGAAGCTTTGCTAATCATGTATGAGAAGATCGCTAAATGAACAAGCTGAAAGAAGTGACTGGCAAAATTGGGTTTGAAAAGAGGAATTTTCTTTGCATTTATTGAATGTATATTCAATAGGTACATACAATGAAGGAAAGAATCCTGTGCTGGAATCTAATTGAACTTGTTTCGGTGATGCTGTCATTCTACATAGATAACGATTAACTACTCAACCATAAATTTATTCACTATACCATATTGCAAAAAAGAATCGTATTACATAAACAGTGAGTGGTTTTATTTACGTTATTGAAAGCTTCTGTGATACAATGGCAAAATAAAGAGACTTGTTTGCTACCAATGTGTATCGACTAAAAGCGAAACAGATGTGAAGATGTCACCAGAGTGGTACAATAATCCGTAAGGGGTGATCCGATGTTTAAGTTTAACGATGAAAAAGGACAACTAAAATGTTCTTTTTGTGGAAAGACACAGGACCAAGTTCGTAAGCTTGTGGCAGGACCTGGTGTCTATATATGTGATGAATGTATTGAGCTTTGCACAGAAATTGTCGAAGAGGAGCTTGGTACAGAAGAAGAAGTAGAATTCCAAGAAATACCAAAACCGCATGAGATTCGTGAAATTCTTGATGATTATGTCATTGGACAGGATCAAGCGAAAAAATCATTGTCAGTTGCGGTATACAATCATTACAAGCGAATTAACTCCCTAAGCAAATCTGAGGAAGTAGAGCTTGCGAAAAGTAATATTTGTATGATTGGACCAACAGGTAGCGGTAAAACGCTTCTTGCGCAAACGCTGGCCCGGATTTTGAACGTACCGTTTGCGATTGCAGATGCTACATCCCTTACTGAAGCTGGATATGTTGGGGAAGACGTAGAAAATATTTTGCTTAAATTGATTCAAGCAGCTGATTACGACGTAGAAAAGGCTGAAAAAGGGATCATTTATATTGATGAAATTGATAAGGTGGCACGTAAATCAGAGAATCCATCCATCACACGTGACGTTTCAGGTGAAGGGGTTCAACAAGCCCTACTTAAAATCCTTGAAGGGACGACTGCAAGTGTACCGCCTCAAGGTGGACGTAAGCACCCTCACCAAGAGTTTATACAAATTGATACGACAAACATTCTCTTTATTTGTGGTGGGGCTTTTGATGGTATCGAGCAAATTATTAAACGACGTCTCGGTAAGAAAGTGATTGGATTTGGTTCAGAAACAAAGCAAGAAGATTTAAAGCCAGGAGAATATTTAGGCAAGGTGTTACCTGAGGATTTACTTCGTTTTGGCCTAATTCCTGAGTTCATTGGTCGTTTGCCGGTGATTTCAAGCTTACAGCCTTTAGATGAGGATGCGCTTATCGAAATTTTAACCAAACCGAAGAATGCACTAGTCAAACAATATGTGAAGCTTCTCGAACTTGATGAAGTGAAGCTAGAATTTACGGATGAGGCGCTTCGGGAAATTGCGAAAAAAGCAATTGAGCGCAAAACGGGTGCTCGTGGCTTACGTTCGATAATCGAAAGTCTTATGCTTGATGTGATGTTTGACCTGCCTGCTCGCGATGATGTGGATACATGTATTATTCATGAAAAGTGTGTCACAGATAATGAAGCACCAATTTTAAAAACAAAAGACGGTTCAGAAATTAAAATGAGGAAAAGTGAACCAAAAGAAAGTGCTTAAGCACGAACAGCCACTCCTTTTAAAAGGGGTGGCTTTTGTATTGGTAATTTTTATGAGAGCATGAAATTTTATGAAAAGGTAACATACTTCAACAAGAAAGCCAGGTTTAAGCCCAACCACAAAGGGAATTTTTCCGATCTTCTTCGTTTACTAGAGTCGTTCACGGAGATACTAAGAAAAACTTAGACATCATCTGGGAGGCTATTTATGAACTGGACAGGCATGGCATTGCTAATTCAATTATTCTTTGGTGTGGTCATTGGGCTTTACTTTTGGAATTTGCTAAAAAACCAGCGCACGCAGCGGGTATCCATTGATCGTGAATCCCGAAAAGAAATGGAGCAATTACGGAAAATGCGGGCCATTTCTTTAAGTGAGCCCCTTGCTGAAAAAGTAAGACCTGTTAGCTTTGATGAGATTGTTGGTCAGAGAGAAGGCATCCGTTCCCTTCGTGCTGCATTATGCGGACCCAACCCACAGCATGTGATTATTTATGGTCCCCCTGGTGTAGGGAAAACGGCTGCTGCGAGACTTGTATTGGAAGAGGCGAAAAAAAATCAACAGTCTCCTTTTGCGAAGGAGGCGGTCTTTGTTGAACTAGACGGAACGACTGCTCGCTTTGATGAACGAGGAATTGCTGATCCTCTCATTGGCTCCGTTCATGATCCTATTTACCAAGGTGCTGGGGCGATGGGGCAGGCAGGCATCCCGCAACCGAAGCAAGGAGCTGTTACAAAAGCGCACGGTGGCATTTTGTTTATTGATGAAATTGGAGAGCTTCATTCGATTCAAATAAACAAGCTGCTAAAGGTGCTTGAGGATCGAAAAGTATTTTTAGAAAGTGCTTATTATAGCGAGGAAAATCATCAAATCCCACCACATATTCATGAAATCTTTCAAAAAGGGCTGCCGGCTGATTTTCGCCTTGTTGGTGCAACAACACGTACACCAGAAGAAATTCCTCCAGCCATTCGCTCACGCTGTCTTGAAGTCTTTTTCCATTCTTTAAATCAAGAGGAAATCGTCGCCATCACTGAAAAAGCAGTAAACAAAGTTGGTTTTCAAGCAGAGCAGTCTGCACTCGAAAAAATTTCACAATACGCAACGAACGGTCGAGAAGCAGTAAACATTGTTCAAATTGCTGCAGGAATTGCGACAACAGAAAGCCGAACCAAACTAACGGTTCGAGATGTGGAATGGGTACTTCATTCAAGCCAGCTGTCACCTCGTATAGAGCGTCGAGTTCATTCGGAGCCTCTTGTTGGGGTCGTAAACGGATTGGCTGTTTTTGGTCCGAATACGGGTGCGTTGCTTGAAATTGAAGTGAATGTTATTTCAAATCAAGGAAAGGGTACGATCAATATTACTGGAATTGCTGAGGAAGAGCGGACGGGAAATCAAATGCGATCCATCCGCCGAAAAAGTATGGCAAAAGGGTCTGTTGAGAACGTTGTGACGGTGCTTAGAAGAATGGGGGTTCCAACAAGGGATTATGATATTCATGTGAATTTTCCAGGTGGCGCACCTGTGGATGGCCCTTCAGCGGGGATTGCCATCGCTACAGGGATTTATTCAGCAATTCGAGAAGAAAAAGTAGACAACCGACTTGCAATGACAGGTGAATTGGGGATTCATGGGGCAATTAAGCCTGTGGGAGGGGTTGTTGCCAAAGTAGAAGCAGCCAAATTAGCAGGTGTGACACGCATCTTTATTCCAAAGGACAATGAACAGGCGATTTTAAAGGAGATTCAAGGGATTGAAGTTATCCCTGTCCGTCATCTAGAGGAGGTTCTTGCTGAAGCGATTATCCGTGATGAAGCCAATGAGGAAATCATACCGGCAACAAGTCCATTGAAATATCCTGTAACACCTGTTTAAGATTAGACAAAGGATCAGCGATAAGATAAAATTGAGAAAGATCGATGAACGAGGATTGACGCAAGACCTATGTTACGTGTGACAATTTGTGTATGGAAAAGATGGGCACATGAATGACGGTGGATCTATGCGTCTGTTACAGAAAATCAATACGGATTTTGTAGAAGGATGTTTGGGGGTATGAGCGGATGGACGAAAAAAAGAGACGGCAAATTCCACTTTTGCCTTTACGGGGATTGCTCGTCTTTCCGACGATGGTCCTTCATTTAGATGTAGGCCGTCAAAAATCGGTACAAGCGTTAGAGCATGCGATGGTGGATGATCATCATATTTTATTAGCGACACAAAAAGAGATTTCTATTGATGATCCTACAGAGGAAGAAATTTATTCTGTCGGAACGCTGGCGAAAGTGAAGCAAATGTTAAAGCTTCCGAATGGGACGGTTCGGGTCCTGGTAGAAGGATTGAAGCGGGCTAAAATTGAACGATATACGGAGAACGATTCTTTTATTGAAGTAGAAATGAGCGTTTTGTCAGAGGAAGATGAGGAAGAATCGGCAGAGACGAAAGCGCTAATGCGCAATGTCCTGCAAATGTTTGAGCAGTACATTAAGCTTTCAAAAAAAGTTTCCGCTGAAACCTTGGCTTCTGTTTCGGATATTGTGGATCCAGGTCGGTTGGCTGATGTGATTGCTTCCCATCTTCCGTTAAAGGTAGCCGAAAAACAAGGGCTTTTGGAAATGACATCCGTTCAAGAACGGTTGCTTCACATTGTGGAAATTTTGAATAATGAGCAGGAAGTCTTAGGACTTGAGAAAAAAATTGGCCAACGTGTAAAAAAATCAATGGAAAAAACCCAGAAGGAATACTACCTTCGGGAGCAAATGAAGGCGATCCAAAAGGAATTAGGTGAAAAAGAAGGGAAAGCAGGGGAAGTTGCGACCCTTCGAGAAAAAATTGAAGAAGCAGAAATGCCAAGCAATGTGGAAGAAAAAGCGCTAAAAGAGCTAGAGCGATACGAAAAAATGCCAGCTAGCTCTGCGGAGAGCTCGGTGCTGCGAAATTATATTGATTGGCTTATCCAATTGCCTTGGAAGAAAGAAACGGAGGACATTCTAGACGTTCATCGTGCAGAGGATATTTTGAACGAAGATCATTATGGCTTGGACAAGGTGAAAGAACGAGTACTGGAATACTTAGCAGTACAACAGCTAACGAAAGAATTAAAAGGGCCGATTCTTTGCTTATCTGGTCCTCCAGGTGTTGGAAAAACCTCACTTGCCCGTTCGATCGCTCGGGCGCTCGACCGCCAATTTGTTCGGATTTCCTTAGGGGGTGTCCGTGATGAAGCAGAAATTCGCGGTCACCGTCGCACGTATGTCGGAGCCATGCCAGGTCGAATCATTCAAGGGATGAAAAAAGCAGGTTCTGTGAACCCTGTTTTCCTGCTTGATGAAATTGATAAAATGGCTAACGATTTCCGTGGCGATCCTGCAGCAGCGCTTTTGGAAGTACTTGATCCTGAACAAAATCACACCTTTAGTGATCATTACATCGAAGAACCCTATGATTTGTCGAAAGTCATGTTTGTGACAACCGCTAATAATATTGCGACCATTCCAGGCCCTTTGCTTGATCGGATGGAGATTATTCCAATTGCCGGCTATACAGAAGTAGAAAAGTTACACATTTCTCGAGGGCATTTGTTGCCAAAGCAAATGAAGGAGCACGGCTTAACGAAAGGAAAGCTCCAAGCAAAGGATGAAGCGATTCAAAAGGTCATTCGCTATTATACGAGAGAAGCGGGTGTGCGGAATTTAGAACGTCAAATTGCAACCCTATGTCGGAAGGCAGCAAAGAAAATTGTTGCAGGTGAGAAAAAGCGCGTCATGTTAACGGCTAAGACAGTAGAGGAAATGCTCGGTAAGCCTCGTTTTCGCTATGGATTAGCTGAGGAACAGGATCAGGTCGGTGCTGCCACCGGGCTTGCTTATACGACGGCAGGAGGAGATACATTATCCATTGAAGTGTCAGTTGTTCCTGGAAAAGGAAAGCTTATTCTTACAGGGAAGCTCGGCGATGTGATGAAAGAGTCTGCCCAAGCCGCATTTAGTTACATTCGTTCCCGTTCTAAGGAGCTTGAAATCGACCCAGGGTTTCATGAGAAAAATGATATTCATATTCATGTTCCAGAAGGAGCGACACCGAAAGATGGACCATCTGCAGGAATTACAATGGCAACCGCTCTCATTTCAGCCTTGACGGGGCGTGTTGTTAAAAAAGAAGTGGGGATGACTGGGGAAATTACATTGCGAGGAAGAGTCTTACCGATTGGCGGTCTTAAGGAAAAATCGATGAGTGCTCATCGCGCAGGGCTAAAAACGATCATCATTCCGAAAGATAATGAAAAAGACATAGAAGATGTTCCAGAAAGTGTTCGCAGCGAGTTAACATACATTCTTGTAGAACACTTAGATGAAGTACTGAAACATGCGTTGGGAGAGAAAAAATGAAAGTAACAAAGGCAGAGCTTGCAGCAGTGGCTGTGAAGCCTGAGCAATATCCAAATACATTGTTGCCTGAAGTCGCTTTAGCTGGCCGTTCAAATGTTGGGAAATCATCGTTTATTAATAAAATGATGAATCGTAAAAGTTTAGCGCGCACGTCGCAAAGACCTGGAAAGACACAAACACTTAATTTTTATGCGATTAATGATCAGTTACATTTCGTTGATGTACCAGGCTATGGCTTTGCAAAAGTCTCAAAAAAAGAGCGAGAAGCATGGGGACGGATGATTGAAACATTTATCCAGCAGCGAGAGCAGCTGAAAGCAGTGATTCAAATTATTGATATTCGCCACGAGCCAACGAAGGATGACCAATTAATGTATGATTGGTTGAAGCACTTTGAAATACCTGTGATATTGGTGGCTACAAAGTGTGATAAGATTCCAAAGGGAAAATGGGAGAAACATAAGAAGATTATTTCTAAAGTATTGAATAAGGATAAGAATGATCCAATTGTTGTTTTTTCATCGGAAACAGGCTACGGTAAAGACGATGCTTGGAAAACAATTTTAAGCTATTTGTAAGTTCATAAACACATGTTAAAACCCTTTGCAGCTATATTAAATTGCAAAGGGTTTTAGGTTATGGCAATCGTAGCTTGATTAAATCTATCTTCTTCTCATCAGAAGGAAAACACCAAACAGGATCAGAGCGAAGGGCCAAAAACCATCAAAAAGGGTTAAAATATTTTTTGACCAAAGAAAGACGTTTGTTGAAAATAGCATAAAGAGTGAAAAAAGCAGAAGTGCCAAGCCGAGACCGAGCCCACCTTGCTTTGTTTTTAAATAAAGAATTGAGTAAGAAAGCCCCAAAATAAGCGTGAGCATTGCCCAGTGAGAAGGCCAAAAAGGAAAGAAAGCAATGCCGTGATAGTGGAGGCCAAGTCCAAGGAGCAGGAGTCCAGGGAATAAGGACCCGTTGTCACGACTAAAAAGAAATTGAATGGAAAAAGCAAGTCCTAAAAGAACAAAAATAGACGGCCATGTAAGCAACTGCTCTCGATAAGGAAGGGGATATTGTTGAAGGAGAAAATACCCACCGAGTCCAGTCAAGAGAACTCCTGTAAAAACACGTTGCTGCTTCATTATGTACTCCTTTCGTTACGTGCACCTTACATACAAAGAATCACTAATAAGTTAAATGCTTAAAAGTGGATCATAGACTTTCCAATTTTGGTTATCCTAAAAGTGCAGAATCGTTGCAACTTGAGATTAGAAACAATACCATCATAATAGCATAGGCTTTCATCATCTGTTCACAAAATCATTTAATCTAGATGAACATCCATGTTATAATAATTATAAATTAGGTTCGGAGCGAGTCCAACCATTGAACGTTACTTTAAGGGGTGAGTGAAGAAATGCATATTCTTGTTGTCGGACTAAACTACAAATCAGCCCCTGTTGAAATTCGTGAAAAATTTTCATTTCAGGAAACGGAGCTTCCATTAGCCCTTCATGAGCTTCGAAAAATGAAGAGCATCTTGGAGTGTACGATTGTTTCGACATGTAACCGTACGGAAATTTACGTTGTTGCGGACCAGCTGCATACAGGCCGACATTTCACAAAATCATTTTTAGCGAACTGGTTCGATTTACCGAAAGAAGAATTTTCTCCTTTTCTTGATATTCGCGAAGACCACCATGCGATTGAGCATCTTTTTCGTGTGACAGCAGGACTTGATTCAATGATTTTAGGTGAAACACAAATTCTTGGCCAGGTTCGTGACAGCTTTTTACTCGCTCAGCAAGAGCAAGTCACTGGCTCAATTTTTAATCATTTATTTAAGCAAGCAGTAACGTTAGCGAAGCGTTCCCATTCAGAAACAGATATTGGGCAAAATGCTGTCTCCGTTAGTTACGCTGCCGTAGAGCTTGGAAAGAAAATTTTTGGTGATTTTAAAGACAAGCATGTATTGATTCTTGGTGCTGGTCAAATGAGTGAACTTACAGCGAAGCATCTCCATGCGAATGGCGCGAAAAAAATAACGGTCATTAATCGTACGGAAGAAAAGGCGGCTGAGCTTGCTGTCAGGTTCCTTGGTCAATCTCGCCCGATGAATGAACTGTCCCAAGCGATTGTCGATGCAGATATTTTAATCAGTTCAACAGGTTCTCGTGATTATGTCGTCACATCCGATCTTGTGTCTTCCATGCTGAAAAAGCGGAAAGGACGGCCTCTTTTTATGGTGGACATTGCTGTTCCAAGAGATTTGGAGCCAAGCTTAGCTCAGTTTGATGACGTCTACCTTTATGACATCGATGATTTGCAGAACATCGTTGAAGCAAACTTAGAGGAGCGTAGACGTGAAGCGGAAAAAATTGAGCTTATGATTGAAGCAGAAATTGACGAATTTAAAAGCTGGTTAAATACCCTGGGCGTCGTTCCAGTCATTACAGCGCTTCGTACGAAAGCTTTGACGGTTCAGGAGGAGACGATGGAAAGCATTGAGCGAAAGCTACCGAACTTATCTGAACGGGAGTTAAAGGTATTAAATAAACATACAAAGAGTATCGTTAATCAGTTGCTGCGAGACCCGATTACAAAAGTCAAAGAGCTAGCAGGAGAGCCGGGGGCAGAACAAGCATTGGATTTATTTACGAAAATTTTTGCCCTTGAAGAAGAGCTTGCTCACCTAGAAGCACAGGAAAAAGTGAAAGGTGCCGAGCAGGAGTGGGAAGCAAAGAAAAAGGAAGCTGTATCGGTCAAAAATCAGTCTCATGATGTTGTTCGCTCTTAACTAACGTCATGGAGTGGGAAGTATGAGTTGGATGAATTGGATCTTTCCTGTCACGATTGTTCTGTATAGCCTGAGCGTACTTGGGTATTTTATCGACTTTTTACAAAACAACCGGAAGGTCAATCGAATTGCCTTCTGGTTGCTTTTAATTGTATGGGTATTGCAAACGGTTTTTTTTATCTTTCGGGCGATGGAATTAAATCGTATCCCAATTATTACCCCGTTTGAAGGGCTCTTTTTTTATGCTTGGATCGTAGTAACCCTTTCTCTTGTGATAAACTGGTACTTTCGCGTCGCGTTTCTTGTTTTTTTTACAAATGTCGTCGGCTTTGTCATGATGGCGTTTAGTCTGTTCACGCCTGATGGCGATGTACCAGATTCCCTTTCAACGTTATTAATTTCGGAGCTTTTAATCATTCATGTTTCCGTAATTTTGTTGTCGTATGCGGCCTTTACCCTAGCCTTTGCTTTTTCGATTATGTATGTGATCCAGCATCAAATGCTAAAGCGTAAAGCATGGGGAAAGCGGTTGTTACGATTTGGCTCATTATCCAAGCTCGATATGTACGCTTCTTCAGCGACAATCATTGCCTTCCCCCTTTTTTTAATCGGGATCATTTTAGGATTTGTATGGGCTTCGATACAGTTTGGGGAATTGCCTTGGCTCGATGCAAAAGTGATTTCGTCTCTTATCGTCTTAAGTGCTTATGCGCTCTATCTTTACCAACGATTTGTAAAGCTTTTACGTGGCTACAACATGGCGCTATTAAACATTGCTTGTTTTTTGCTTATTCTCATTAACTATTTTCTATCAAGCAATTTATCTTCATTTCACTTATGGTATTAGAGATGGGCATGAACAGGCTTTACTGATAACGAAAGAAATGAACGCTTTAAGATACATTCAAGGTGAGACTACGCCCGTTAACTGGCTTAATGTCCACCTTTTCTTTATAATAAATAGAAGAGAAGAAGTTGATGGAGGATGGAAATGCGTAAAATAGTGATTGGATCAAGACGAAGTAACCTAGCTCTTACCCAAACAGAATGGGTGATTGAACAGCTTAAAAAACTGGGGCTACCGTATGAATTTGAAATTAAAAAAATTGTGACGAAAGGCGATCAAATTTTAGACGTGACCCTTTCAAAGGTAGGCGGTAAGGGTCTTTTCGTCAAAGAAATTGAGCAAGCGATGGCGAACAAAGAAATTGACATTGCCGTTCACAGCATGAAGGATGTTCCCTCTGTTTTACCTGATGGGTTTACACTAGCAGCGACGACAAAACGTGTCGATCCAAGAGATGCGTTTATTTCAAACGAGCACGTAAAGCTGTCAGACCTTCCAGCAGGTTCGGTCGTTGGGACGAGTAGTTTACGTCGTTCTGCGCAGCTTCTAGCCACACGTCCTGATTTAGAAATAAAATGGATCCGCGGAAATATTGAAACAAGACTTCGAAAGCTAAAAGAGGAAGGATTTGATGCCATCATTTTAGCGGCTGCTGGTCTTGAACGGATGGGATGGTCTCAAGATGTCGTCACTGAATATTTAGAGGCTGATGTTTGTGTACCTGCGGTTGGGCAAGGAGCTCTTGGAATTGAGTGCCGCTCAGATGATGAAGAGGTCATTAATCTTTTGAAACAGATTAATGATGCAGAAACAGAAAGAACCGTGGCAGCAGAGCGATCATTTTTACACCGGATGGAAGGCGGCTGTCAAGTACCGATTGCAGGCTATGCAACAGTGACAAAAGACGATCAAATCGAGTTAACAGCACTAGTTGGTTCTCCTGACGGCAAAACCATTTTAAAAGAGACGAAGCAAGGAGCAGATCCAATTGCATTAGGGGCTGAAGTATCAAGCCTTCTTTTAAAGAAAGGTGCAAAAGAGATTTTAGACAAAGTTAAAAACGAGCTTGATCAGAAATGATGGACAAGCCCTTGAGTGGGAAGCGTGTTCTTGTTACACGAGCAAAAGAACAGGCCAAGTCATTGTCTGTCCTTATCAAAAATGAGGGTGGCATTCCAATTGAGATTCCTCTTATCGCATTTCAACGGCCAAGAAATAAAGAAGCATTTCAGCATATAGAAAGGGAGCTTGAAACCTACGACTGGATCATTTTTACAAGTGCCAACGGTGTACGTTTTTTTCTTGAGTCCTTACAAGAACAACAAATACGAAGTCTGCCCAAGGTGGCTGTTGTAGGACGGAAAACGGAAAAAGCACTGAAGGGGTACGGCATTACCCCTTCGCTTATTCCTGATAAGTTTGTGGCAGAAAGCTTGGCTGACGCTTTATTGGCTGAGGTGAGTGATGGTCAGCGGCTCCTGTTCGCACGGGGGAATTTGTCAAGGCCATTTTTGCCACGGGTTTTTGAAGAAAGAGGGTTTGCTGTGACCGAATTAACGGTCTATGAAACCATCATCCCAAAAGAGGCTGAGCATACGTTGCTGGATGCTTTGCAAAATGAGTCCATTGATATTTTTACGTTCACAAGCTCGTCTACCGTGAAGCATTTTCATTCATTGCTTGCCAATCAGTCATGGTCGGAATGGACAAAGTCAGCCGTTTTTGCTTATATTGGACCGATTGCTGCAAACACAGCAAAAGAAAAGGGACTCCCTATCCATGTTGTGGCAGACCCTTACACAAGCGAAGGACTAATTGATGCATTAAGTTCTTATTTAAAAGGAGGTACATTAAAATGAGTCATGAACTTCACTTTGACAGACACCGTCGCCTTCGCCAAACGGCGAGCATTCGTAAGATGGTGAGGGAAACGAGCTTACATATAAATGATTTTATCTACCCTGTTTTTGTTACAGAAGGAGAGCAAGTAAAAAACGAGGTTGCTTCGATGCCGAATGTGTTTCAATGGTCTCTTGATTTACTTGATGGAGAAATAGATGAAGTCGTTTCTCTCGGTATTCCTGCCGTCATTGTTTTCGGTGTTCCTGCTCATAAAGATGCGGTTGGATCATCAGCTTATAACGATCAAGGCATCGTACAGAAAGCGATACGTCAGATTAAAAAGAATCACCCAGACTTAACGGTGATTGCTGATACTTGCTTATGTCAATTTACGGATCATGGGCATTGTGGCATTATTGAGGATGGTAACGTTTTAAATGATCCGACCCTTGATTTATTAGCGAAAACAGCGATTTCTCAAGCAGAAGCGGGAGCAGACATTATTGCTCCTTCTAACATGATGGATGGGTTTGTGGCAGCGATTCGTCACGGACTAGATGAAGCGGGCTACACAGATGTACCGATCATGTCCTATGCGGTAAAATATGCTTCTGCCTTTTACGGGCCGTTTCGCGATGCAGCGCATAGTTCGCCAGCGTTTGGAGATCGGAAAACCTACCAAATGGACCCAGCGAACCGCCTTGAGGCGTTACGTGAAGCTCGTTCAGATATAAAGGAAGGCGCTGATTTCCTCATTGTCAAGCCAGCTCTTTCCTACTTAGATATTATCCGCGACGTAAAAAATGAAACGGGCTACCCAATTGTTGCCTATAATGTTTCAGGTGAATATTCGATGATGAAGGCAGCAGCCTTGCAAGGCTGGATTGATGAAAAGAGCATCGTTCTTGAAAAGCTCACAAGTATGAAGCGAGCAGGTGCTGATTTGATCTTAACGTATTATGCGAAAGACGTAGCCCGTTGGCTGCTTGAATCCTAAGAAGAGGTGATCATGTGAGAACGTTTGAGAAGTCGAAAGCAGCGTTTGAAAAAGCAAAGCCCCTTATGCCCGGAGGTGTAAACAGCCCTGTACGTGCCTTTAAATCCGTGAAAATGGACCCTGTTTTCATGGAGCGTGGTGAAGGTTCAACGATTTATGATGTGGACGGAAATGAATACATTGACTATGTCCTATCCTGGGGACCTCTTATTCTAGGACATGCAGATAAGCAAGTGATTGAGCAAGTAAAAAAGACAGCTGAGCTTGGAACAAGCTTCGGTGCACCAAGTGAGTGGGAAACAAAGCTTGCTGAGCTTGTGATTGAGCGTGTTCCTTCTGTAGAAGTCGTACGGATGGTGAACTCTGGAACAGAAGCAACAATGAGTGCTCTTCGCCTTGCTCGAGGCTATACAGGAAGAAACAAGATTTTAAAATTTGAGGGCTGTTATCATGGTCATGGCGATTCATTGTTGATCAAGGCGGGCTCAGGTGTGGCTACACTTGGCTTACCGGATAGTCCCGGCGTACCTGAATCGGTCGCTCAAAATACACTGACTCTTCCTTACAACGACCTTGAGAGTGTTAACTATGTTTTCGACAAGTTTGGTGAAGACATTGCTGCTGTCATTGTTGAGCCTGTCGCTGGGAACATGGGAGTTGTCCCTCCAGAGCCAGGCTTTTTGCAAGAGCTTCGTCGAATCACGGAAGAGAACGGTACGCTCCTCATTTTTGATGAAGTAATGACAGGCTTTAGAGTTGGCTATCAATGCGCCCAAGGAAGATTCGGCATTACTCCTGATTTAACTTGTCTTGGTAAAGTGATTGGTGGTGGCTTACCTGTTGGAGCGTATGGTGGCAAACGTGAAATCATGGAAAACATTGCACCAAGCGGCCCGATCTATCAAGCAGGAACACTATCAGGGAACCCACTTGCTATGGCAGCAGGATATGAGACGTTATCTCAGCTAACGGAAGCGGATTACGAACGCTTTGAGCAGCTTGGAGAGCGGTTAGCAACAGGTCTTTCAGAAGCGGCGACAAAACATGGAATCCCTCATTATACAACACACGCAGGTTCGATGGTTGGCTTCTTTTTTACAGACACAAAGGTTACTAATTTCAAAGAAGCGTCAACGTCAAACTTGGATTTCTTTGCTCGTTACTTCCAAGAAATGCTTCAGCAAGGAGTGTCTTTACCACCGTCTCAATTTGAGGGCATGTTCTTATCGACGAAGCATACAGAAGCAGATATTGAAAAAACAATTTCGGCTGCAGAAGTGGCCTTTTCAAAACTAAAAGGATAATGGATAAAGCCTGACTTCCTCGGGTTCTTTACAAGCATGGCATCATCGCTTGTGTGAATCAGGAAGCGGGCTTTTTTTATTACTTCTCACTTTCCTCTTTAAGCTCGCCCTACTTTTTATACATAAATCTACTAGCCTTTTCATAAGGTGTAATGTACTGAACATGATCGTAACTGCAGGGTTGAGTAGAGATGAGGAGGAATGTAAAATGACACAAGAACATCCGTCAAAATTAACATTTTCGATTGAAGAATCAGTTTGGTTAAATAAAGGACAGGAAATAAAAGAAATTTTATCCATGTCGTTAGAGCCAGATATTTCAATTGAAGAAAAGGGCACTCATGTATTCATTAAGGGCGGCTTACGTCTTGTCGGAGAGTATCTTCCAGTGAAGCATGGAGAAGCGTTTGATGCGAATGCCCCTTTTCTTCAGGAACAAGTCTCTTTTCGTTCTGTTGAAGAAATGTCAATAGGTGATGATGGGACAGGTGAAATCAAACATGTTTTTCCTATTGATGTCACCATTCCGTTAAGTCGAATCCAAAATTTAGAAGATGTGTTTGTAGAGGTGGAATCGTTTGATTATGACCTTCCAGAAAAAAGTTGCATTCAGCTGACTGCTGATGTAGCAATTAGCGGGATGACAGGAGTTGAAGAAGAGCCAAAGGCAAATGCTGAGCCAACAAAAAGTAGGGAGGGACAAGAACAGCAGCTTCCTCCTGTGTTACCGATCGCACCGGCACTAGAGCCGATTCCTTCTACCTTTCAATTTGAAGCAAGAAAAGAGAAGAAAGAGTGGCAAGAATACAAGGAAAAAACGGTGAAAAAGATAGATCCAGAAGATGTACCCACACAAGAAGAAGGGGAGCAGAATAGCAAAAAAGATCGTTCGATTCAAGAGGGAAGGGAAAGAAACGAAGCATCCCTATGGGCAGCGTTCCCAAATGAATATAAAGAGAAAACGGTTGAATTGAATGTATTAGAACAAAAGCAAGCTTTGAAACCAAAAACAGATGAGCATTCGGAAATGTTTGCATCTACGTTAGAAGAGGAAAAACAGGATTCCGATTCTCACAAAGAGTTGGATGAACAGGTGGCTGAGCCAGCTATGAGAGCGGAGGAAGAGAAAGAGCCTGAACCGAGCGTTATTACACTTGATGGAAAAGTGGAACGAGATGGGGAACAAGGAGCGGTTGTCCATTTAACTTCTCACCAGCAGAGAGAACGTGAAGATCCTGTTGTCCAAAAGCAAGAGGAGGATATTCAAAAGAACAAGGAGGATGGATTACCAACGCCTAGAGAAGAGAACGCGTTATATTTAACAAAAATGCTTACAAAAGGAGAAGAACAATTTTCAAAGTTAAAAATGTGCATTATCCAACAGAATGAGTCACTCGATACCATTGCTGAACGTTATGAGGTGAGTACAAGTCAGCTCATTCGCGTCAATCGGTTAAATGAAGCACGAGTGGAGGAAGGGCAAATTTTATATATCCCTGTCTCTTCAAATTCGTAAGGGAGGGGTGATACGATGGATTTGCTCGGACAGCTTAAAAAACATTATCCATATCGCAACGTCGAATTCATTAACGACAACGTCATCAAAACGGAGCATGGTCGTAAACGGGTGCAAGCATGGGTTGATGAGCAGTTACTTGACTGGCATGTCCATTGGCGAGACCATTGTTTTTCAAGTCCATTTGTCCTTACAAACCGAATGATTCGAACCAATGAGGGGACAGCGGCTATTCGTTGGAAAGAGTGCTGGATTACGCTTCATGATGAATTAGGCACACCTTTCCCACAAAAATCCTATGAGAAGCAATGGGGGAAACTGTTAGGTAAGATGCTCCAATATGGGATTTCAACCGAAAAAAAGCTCCAAGAAGATAACGAAGCCTCCATTAACATGGACGAACTTGCCCCATTATTGCGAAAGTTCCCAAATGAAAAAAGACGAGTGCTTACACCTTATTTTGAAGAAGGACAGAAGCGCTTGAATATGGCTGGCCAAATCAAAGCCTTTTATCAAAAAGAGCCACTTCCCCTTCTTCAGCCTGATCTGACCATAAAGCGTGGTCGAAAAGTTCATGATGTTCTCGTATGGTGTGGTGATTTTGGCAAACCAATGCGTGGATATCGACCTGTTCGTGCATTTTTACAAACATGGTTGGAAAAAAACGGAGAACAATCATTGCAAAAGCTTTTTTCAGAAATGAATCTACAGTTTGATTTACGTGGGAACCAAGGTTTTTTGCTCATGGCTGAATGTTTACAGCCTATGGAGTTACTTCCCTTCTTCCATACATTAGAAGGGGAGCAGACCATTGACGACATTGACGATTGCTTTGAAAACATGAGACCCATGTGGGAGCAAAGCCGTCAGCTTGTGGAACAGCTTAGTAAATGGATGGATGAAGCGAAAAAGAAGGTGGGCACCTCATGATCAATCTGCAACCTAATTATGAAGCCATTTTATATCATTACGACCTTTATCCTGAGGAAATTGAAGACCTCGGAAAAATAAAAAAAGTGGTAACAAGGCATGGTATGTTTGCGTTGAAGGAAACGGACATGACAAGAGAGCAAGCAGACTGGTTTGTCCATTGTGTGCGCAAGCTTGGTAAGCTTGGCTACAATAGAGTGATTCCTTTGTTGTCAACGAAGTTCGGCGAATATACGATTTCAGATGGGGCCCATTGCTATTATGTGATGCCATGGGTTGAGGAGGTTCCTTATGGAGCACGAGAATCACAAGAAGAAAAGCTCATTGACCAGCTTGGCATTATCCATCGATTGACAGTAAAAACCCAGCCCTTTTCAAAAGAAACGTTAGAAGCATCATACAAACAACGATTACAACAATGGGAGATGAAAATGCTCGAAGTTCATCGATTTGCTGATGTTGCTGAAAGAAAAAGTTACATGTCACCCTTTGAGCTGACGCTTTTGACCCATGTTGTCCGACTTGAACAATATAGTGAAGCAGCAAAAGCTCATTTAAAAGCATGGTACGATACTTGTCTTGAAAAAGAGAAATATCGCAGTGTTTTATGTCATGGACGTATCAATCGCTCTCATGCCTTTTTTGACGAAAATTTCGATCCGATTTTAATTAATTTTGAACGAGTGGCTCTTGATACACCTGCCCGTGACTTGGCTAGCTTTTGTCGGCAAAGCTTTCCCCATGCACTCTGGTCAGAAGGAGAAATCTGGAAGTGGTTTGACCGCTATGAACAGCACTTGCCATTGCTAGAAGAGGAAAAAAATCTTCTTAGTGCTTATCTTACATTTCCAGAGCCGATTGTGTTCGCCATTGAAGCCTACAGCAAAAAAAACGGAGAAATATCTGAGATGATGCATGTACATCGCTTAGAGAAGAGATTACTTGCGATGCGAAAAGTACAGCGACTTACACAGAAACTTGTACCTGTAAAGGAAAGCTAGACGTTCTCTTTTAACGAGGAGAACGTTTTTTGCTGTATCTTTTTAAAATAACCTTAAAAGAAGACAGCAATAGAGGAAAATGAGAAAGGTAAGGATAATGACATCGAATGTCGTGGGAAAAAGAAGCGTACGTAAAAATTGAAAAATGATTAAAGGGAGCAAGCATTGGGCGAAGGCAGATCGAATTCGAAAAAACCAAGGGGGGCGATGATGCTTATGATAGCGACGCATCCTTTGTCTGTCTCCTTTCAACATCCACGTTACCATTTTAATCATTATTTTATAGCCTATGCTTATGAAGAAAAAGGTGTGCATGTTGTAAGAGTAGGATAGAGAGGCTTTTAGAAAAAAGGACCGGACAACAGAGAAACAGCATTGCTTGGTTTGCTGTCCTCAAACTTACACGAGATTCATCCCCTTTTTTACTGAAAAAATAAGTATAAAAAAACAAAAAAATGGGGATGCTCGTATTGACGAATAAAGGCAAACAACGCTAAAATAAACCATACGAAATTTGAAATGCGAAGACAGGGAAGAGTAGGTCCAAAACCCTTTTAGAGAGGGGAGCCATTTGCTGAAAGGCTTCCTAGGATGTATGGATTGAAGGTCGCCCTTGAGCAGCTTTGCTGAACAACAGAGTAAGCAAAGCCGGTGAACAGCCGTTAATGTCCATGAAGTGTGTAAGTGATCATCGCTTACAAACAAAGGTGGTACCGCGAAAGTAACTCTCTTCGTCCTTTGGATGAAGGGGGTTTTTTGTTTTTATTTAGGAAAAAAGCGAGGAGGATGATGAGATGGAAAAACAAGAAATTTCCATGCCAACAAAATATAACCCACAAGAAACGGAACCCAAATGGTATCCATACTGGGTAAATGGAGCGTTTTTTAAAGCAAAAGGGGATGAAGCAAAGAAGCCGTATACGATTGTCATTCCACCTCCGAATGTAACAGGAAAGCTT
This sequence comes from Halalkalibacterium ligniniphilum, assembly GCF_000334155.1. Taxonomy (GTDB): domain Bacteria; phylum Bacillota; class Bacilli; order Bacillales; family Bacillaceae_D; genus Halalkalibacterium; species Halalkalibacterium ligniniphilum. Next base: position 25,389 of record NZ_ANNK01000054.1, read on the forward strand.
CACTTAGGTCATGCATGGGATACAACGCTGCAGGATATTTTATCTCGTGTGAAGCGCATGCAGGGGTATGATACGTTATGGTTGCCAGGGATGGACCATGCAGGAATTGCAACCCAAGCAAAGGTAGAGGCGAAGCTCCGTGAGCAAGGAACCTCCCGTTATGAATTAGGACGCGAGGGGTTTCTTGAAAAAGCTTGGGAATGGAAGGAAGAATACGCAGATTTTATACGTCAGCAATGGGCGAAGCTCGGTCTTTCCCTCGATTATTCCCGGGAACGTTTTACCCTAGATGAAGGGCTGTCAAAGGCTGTTCGGGAAGTGTTTGTTAAGTTGTATGAAAAGGGGCTTATTTATCGAGGCGAATACATTATTAACTGGGACCCTGAAACAAAAACTGCCCTTTCGGATATTGAAGTCATTTATAAGGATGTCCAAGGTGCGTTTTATCATATGAACTATCCTCTCACAGACGGTAGTGGCCATATTGAAGTGGCGACAACTCGTCCAGAAACGATGCTTGGAGATACAGCTGTTGCTGTCCACCCAGAGGATGAGCGTTACAAGCACTTAATTGGTAAAACGGTTACGTTGCCGATAACGGGGCGAGAAATTCCAATTGTCGCCGATGATTATGTTGATATGGAATTTGGTTCAGGTGCGGTGAAGATCACACCTGCACATGATCCGAATGATTTTGAAATCGGAAACCGTCACAACCTTGAGCGTATTCTTATCATGAATGAGGATGGTTCAATGAATGAAAACGCAGGAAAGTATCAAGGGCTTGATCGCTTTGCCTGCCGTAAGCAAATTGTAAAAGACCTTCAAGAAGAGGGTGTGCTTTTTAAGATTGAAGAGCATACTCATTCAGTTGGACATTCAGAACGAAGCGGAGCGGTCGTTGAGCCGTATCTTTCAACACAATGGTTTGTAAAAATGCAGCCCCTTGCAGAAGAGGCCATCAAGCTACAGAACACAGATGGGAAAGTGAACTTTGTACCAGAGCGCTTTGAAAAAACCTATTTACACTGGATGGAAAACATTCGAGACTGGTGTATTTCACGTCAGCTTTGGTGGGGGCACCGCATTCCTGCTTGGTACCATAAGGAAACAGGCGAAGTGTATGTTGGTCATGAAGCACCAGAGGATGAGGAAAATTGGAAGCAAGATGAAGATGTCCTTGACACATGGTTTAGTTCAGCGCTTTGGCCTTTCTCAACAATGGGCTGGCCAGATACGGATGCTCCTGATTTCAAGCGTTTTTATTCAACAGATGTGCTTGTGACTGGCTATGACATCATCTTCTTCTGGGTTTCACGGATGATTTTTCAAGGGCTTGAGTTTACAGGTAAGCGTCCATTTAAAGATGTGCTTATCCATGGGCTTGTGCGTGACGACCAAGGACGGAAAATGAGTAAATCATTAGGGAACGGTGTTGACCCGATGGAGGTTATCGACAAATACGGTGCAGATTCACTCCGTTTCTTTCTGTCGACTGGCAGTTCCCCAGGAAATGATTTACGATTCCACTGGGAAAAAGTCGAATCAACGTGGAATTTCGGGAATAAAATTTGGAATGCTTCCCGCTTTGCGCTCATGAATATGGATGGCTTAGCATACGAGGAAATTGACCTGAATGGCGAAAAATCGACGGCAGATAAGTGGATTTTAACCCGTTTGCAAGAGACGATTGAAGATGTTACTCGCCTTATTGATACGTATGAATTCGGTGAGGTTGGCCGAATCCTATACAACTTCATTTGGGATGACTTCTGTGACTGGTATATTGAAATGGCGAAGCTGCCTCTTTACGGCGACGATGAAGCTGCCAGGAAGACAACGCGTTCGATTCTTGCGTACGTCTTAGATCAAACGATGCGGCTCCTTCATCCGATCATGCCGTTTATTACCGAGGAAATATGGCAGCACCTGCCTCATGAAGGTGAATCGATCACCGTTGCCTCATGGCCTGAAAAGCGTGAAGACTTCATGTTTTCTGATGCAGTAAAAGACATGGAGCTTCTTAAAGAGGTGATTCGTTCCGTCCGCAACACGAGAGCAGAGCTAAATGTTCCAATGAGTAAAGAAATTGAGCTACACATCCGAGCAAAAGATGAAGGAGTCTTAAGCCAGCTTGAACGCAATCAAAGCTACATTGAGAAGTTCTGTAACCCAAGCGAATTAAAGCTCGGGATCGATTTACCGACACCAGAAAAATCGATGTCCAATGTATTGTCCGGCGTAGAGCTTTACTTACCGCTTGCAGGACTTTTAGATCTTGATGCGGAGATTGCCCGTCTTCAAAAAGAAGAGGAAAAGCTGAATAAGGAAGTTGAGCGTGTCCAGAAAAAGCTTAGCAACCAAGGGTTTATCGCAAAAGCCCCTGAAAAAGTCATCGAAGAAGAAAAAGCGAAAGAAGCCGATTACCTAGAAAAACGTGAAGCGGTGCGTGCCCGGATTGCTGAGTTAAAAGGATAACCATCAAATAGGTTGCCTAAGACATTTTGTCTCGGCAGCCTATTTTTCTCATCCTACAATGTTTTTTAGCGAATGAATTAGGAGAAGAAGAGCGGAATTCCATGCTATAATGGATTCATTTGCTTAAAAATCATTTATATGATGGTCGAATAGAAGAGAGTGAAGATGACAAAGATATTTTTTGAAAATAGAGGTTCTATTCATTTTTACTGCTCTGCTTGTAAGTTTAGTAGGCTGTGGGAAGGAATCAGAAAATGGAGAAGTCAGTGAGCAAACGAGTGAATAAACCGAATCTTCAACAGTTGAAGAAAATCCGATTGTTACAATAACGATGGAAAACGGTGAAGATATTATCCTTGAATTGTATCCTGACATTGCTCCAAATACAGTTAATAACTTTATTTCTTTCATTGAAGAAGGCTAGAGGTAATAATAGTTCTTTCATTGATTTTTCTTCCATTGAAAGTTGACGACGGTTGTCGCTATAATCAGAACAAAGAGATACAGGAGCTAGGGAGCTGAGAGAGATGCATACAGCTGAAGAGGCAATTGAATGGATTCATTCACTCTTGCCATTTGGGATGAAACCTGGACTGAAGCGAATGGAGTGGATGCTTGAAGCGTTAGGGAATCCGGAAAAACAGATTGATTACATTCACATCGGTGGGACAAATGGCAAAGGGTCCACCGTTAGTTATATGCGAAACGTTCTTGAGGCGGGAGGATACAAAATTGGTACGTTTACTTCTCCTTATATAGAGTTGTTTCAAGAACGAATATCTGTCAATGGACAACCAATAAGTGATGAAGATCTCCTCGATGGTTGTGTTCGGATTCGTCCCCTTGTAGAGGAATTACAAAAAAGTGAGTTAGGTAGCCCGACAGAGTTTGAGGTGATTACAGCCCTTGCGTTTGACTATTTTGCGAACAAGGTGAAGCCAGATCTTGTGCTACTTGAAGTTGGCTTAGGAGGAAGAATGGACTCGACCAATGTCATTCAACCACTTCTCTCGATTATTACGTCCATTGGCCATGATCATATGCATATTTTAGGTGATACACTTGGGGAAATTGCTTATGAAAAAGCAGGGATTATTAAAGAAAAAGTTCCGGTTGTGACTGCTGTAGAACAGGATGAGGCTTGGGAGGTTATTGACAGAATCGCTGCGGAAAGAGGAGCGACAGTCTATCGATATAACCGAGATTTTATGACTTCGAATCTTTTGGTGACAGAGGATGAGCAAAGCTTTACGACCAAAACGCCTTTTCGCGCCCATTTTGATTATAGGCTTCAAATGAAAGGACCCCATCAAATTTCAAATGCGGCTCTTGCCATTATGGGTCTCGACATTTTATGTGCTTATTATTCTTTTCAATTGGACGAACAAGCATTTAAGCAAGGACTTTGGAATACGACATGGATTGGACGATTTGAAACGGTGAGTCATGCGCCCTTGACGATAGTAGATGGCGCCCACAATGCCGAAGGGTGGGAAGCATTGGCCAAAACATTAGAGCTTCACTACCCAAGCTATACGTATCGCTTTGTCGTCGCCTGTACGAAAGAGAAGGATATGGAGAAGCTTCTTGCTCCTTTTCAACAGTGGGATGCACGATTTACATTTACGAGCTTTGAGTTTTTTCGTGCTGAACAAGCAAAGGTTTTATATGAGCAAGCACCAGTGAAAAATAAGCATATAGAGGAAGATTGGAAAAAAGCAATACGGCAGGAACAGCAAGCGCATCAAGAAGGAGAAATGCTCATTGTTTCTGGGTCGCTTTACTTTATTGCACTTGTTCGTAGATATTTGCTCAGTGAGCAGTCGAATCAAACGACCAGTGCTGTAGCTTTGGATTAGGAACAATCAAGAGTGAAAATGGAAGCCCCGTAAGCATGATTAGTAGCTTACGGGGTTTTCAAAATGTCTAATAACATTTAAAGAGGGCATCTCGATTAAATACGGTTGTGCCTCCTCCAGAGGTATACCCGATTCGATTGTTGCCCCTGACATTAAGGTTTCCACCGACTGCAATGGTGCCACCTGCTTCAATGAAAAGATTGTTATTAGCAGTAAGATCACCTGCTACAAAAAAATCACCAGATTGGGCAGAAATCTCTCCATTGTTGTGAACGGTCAACTGACCTAAAACAATGTCTTCCTCAATTTTTAACTCGGAATTGTTATGAAGTTGTAATTCTCCATCTAGAATAAAGCGTCTTGCTTCAATCGAGGAGTTATTGTGACCAGCATAGCTTCCAGCGTAAAACGTATCCTGTAGGGAGATAGTAGAATTGTTTCCATTAACAACCACTAGATTTCCTACCAACAAATTACTTTGAGAAGGAGTGATTGAGTCGTTATAAGCTACCTGATTATTAAAAACTAAATTGTTCGTAATCATTAAATTCCCATATATATTGAGATCAAGATTGTTTCGATTGATCGTAAAATCATCAAAAACAAGAGTAACTGGCTGATCTGGACTGCCAAACGTAATCCTATTAATGTTGCTGTTAATGGTTAACGAGCCAGCATAGAAAATCGGACTTCCATCAGAAGACATGATTTTTTCTTGAATAAGCTCAATCTGGCATTGGTCATCCCAATTGCGACATGAAGAAAGCTCAGAGCGTATGTCTACAGCTTCTTGCTTTGCTCGTGCAATTTCATTGTTATAGAAGCTTGCAAGTTCATTTTTATATGACAAGAGGGCCTCTGTTAATGCCGCTTTTTGCCCGTTTGTTAGTTCGCCCCTATCCTGCCGCCCTTGTCCTTGCCACCTCCAATTCCATAGCCAACTCAGGTCCCAATTGGATGGCATAGAACCACCCAAGAAAAACTCATCCGTTTTTGCTGGGATCATCTTTCGTTTTTCAGGTGTAATAATTTGACAAGGATCTTGAGAAGAAATGTCCACAAAGTCAGATAATACACTTTCAACTCCGTTATACGTCTGTGTCACTGCATACTGTCCAGGGGCTAGATTCTCGATCATTGTGTTGTGTAAATCGCTCACCTTTTCAATCTGATTTTCTTCATTAAGGCGATAAAGGGTGTAAAAAGCAGCCTTCTCTAATCCTTCAAGAATCTCCAAAGTCCTTTCACTGCTTGCCAACGTTAGCTTGTTTGGGCGAACGGTGGAAAATGCCTCTTGCTCTGCTTCCGACGGAAGACGACTTTCTGCTCCATTCACTGTTTGCCTCACATAGTATCCTGCTCCAATTGGCACATTCTCAATGAGTGTTATTGAACCATCTGTCCGAGCAACAGTACCTGCGACAGGGACATGGTCGCTCGTATAGACCTGAACCGTTGCCCCAGGCTCGAGTGCAGCTGAAGGGATTTTTAAGGCTCCAGTCGTTTGGTCACGCTCGGCATCCATTCCTTCAACAACCAATATTGGTGGTGGACATACATTTATAAAAGGAGATGGACCGCTTTCCATTCCTTCAACCACCTGTGTTACGTAATACCCGACACCATAAGGAACGTCTTGAAAGACATACGCCTCTTTCTCCTGAACCGTCTTTTCTACCAAAAAGTCTGGATCCGTTTCGTTACGAAGGATTACGGTCCCATTAGGTGTCATCCCTCGGACATAAATCATCCGTTCAGCATTTGGGATGCAGCCGTCTCCAAAAACAGTAAGAACATCAGGACGTTCGCTTAACGGGATAATAAAGTAGCTATCAACGGCTTCAACTGCGATAACTTCAAAGGTTGGCACATCGTCTGTTGATTCAATGAAGGGAATGGCCTCCTCCTGAATTCCTAAAAAGCCATAGCTTGTGAAATCAATGCGAATAAAATCAAACATTTCATCGGTGGCTTTTATAGGGTCTCCGTTTTCCTGTTCCACAAATGGAGTGAATCGGATGCTTCTGATTTGATAGGTGGATTCTTTACCATCCGTTTGCTGGAGCATTTTGCTAATTTCTTGTCTATATTCGATGGGCGTATTTGCTAGGGTTTGAAGAAAGGCTTGTGCATACGCGCGATTTAATATGTGCACATCGTCCTCACCTTCATCACGTAGTGCCAAAAAAGCCGTTCTTCCATCCTCTTGTGCTTTTTTTTGTTGTTCACGTATTAATGCCTCAAAGTAGGTCACGCCCATCTCGGCTACGTCATAGGAACGCTGCTGTTCATTTGTCATCGCTACTTGTCTAGCTGTTGAAAGAATCATCGTTAAAAACGCTGTTGCGGCGACAGCGATAACAGCCATAGTTAACAAGACTGTAAGAAGGGAAGACCCTTGCTGTTGATGAATGTCACGATTCATAAGCGGCGAAAATCCTTTCCAATTGTTCTACGAATCAGGGTGCTTGTTTCATACTGTTGCTGACCGTTATGGTCAAACAAAGCAATGCGTGTAACAGTAAGTATTGAAGTCCGAGGAGAAATGGTTATCTCGGCTGATGTTCCCTCTTTCGTTGAAGCGAAAAAGGATTGTCCAGTGTCATCCTTCAGTTCAAGAATGAGATGAACATTTGCTGGCGTAAGTTGTCCGTCAATTTCAAGCTGTACGTTCCCCTCATTGTTCACCGTTTGAATAAGGTAAGGCCTGTCTGTCGAGTTCTCATGGGCGGCTCTGAGCATTGTCAGGATCAGGTTTGCTTCTTGGCGCAGCTGACTATGGTTTTGAACCTGATTCGATGATTGGAATGCACCAAGTAGGACTTGAGAAATGAGAACAATAATAATGGATGAGAGAGCTAAGGTGAGCATCACTTCAACGAGTGTGAAGCCCGATTGATTTTTGTAGCATTTCACACATCTCACCTTCCTTCATGATTAAGCTCTGATATACGGAAATAATCGAACGATCCTGTTCCCTCTTCACCAGCAAGCATGACACCTACGTACCGTTGACCAGCTGTTCTTTTCATCGCATACCTTCCTTGATATTTTTCCCCGGTTCTCATGTTCAGCAGCTGAAAGGAAACATCCTGCTCCTGATCCGAAAATAAAGTTGGCGTAACCTCTATTTTAATAAGCCAGCGTTCATCGGCACGGGTCATATCTGTTTGAATTGATACTGGAGGTGAACAGGTTGGAGATTCATTCCCGTTTTTTCTTTCTCTAACGACAATTGCCCCTTTGGGAAATCGTGTCGAGCATCTGTGCCGCAAGCTAGGGTTTAACTCAAGAAGTAATCCTGTATCTGCCATGTATGACCCATTTGAATCAGTCGAGACTGCTGAGTCAAGAAAAACACCAGCACGATGAAAGGTAGAACGGTTTGATTTTTCTTTTTGAAAAGAAACAACCGTCTCAATTCGGTAGGCTGGATAAGAGATTGGCACAAATAACAGCTTTTCCGTGCTTTTGGTGAAGGAAGCACGAAGATGAACCGCGTGTTCAACATCCCATTGATCCTTGCACATCCCACCGTTACAGATTGCTCGCCCTGATTGAAGCAGTTCATGAGCGGTGAGCTGGCTACGTACATCTTGCAATTGATTTGTATAAGCAAAGGTTTCGGTTAATAATGTGTCAAAATTTGCATCTCGAAAGATTTGAACGTGAAGTTCATACAATGAAAAGTTCGGGTCTTTTTCTGCTATCGCCCGTACATAAAAGTTTCGCTGATTTCGTTCGATTTGACATGTACTTGCATCAAACTGTGGGATTGTTTGAAACACAGGGTGGCTACAAGGAATGATCGTTTGTCTGTCATCTGGTTGCTCAGGCTGATAATTCGTTTCTAGCACAACTGAAATTTCTCTTGCAAGGTCTGTGGCAAGCAGGCGTTCTTCATTTCGCGAAGAAAACAACATGCCTTGAGAAAAAAATGAAAAAAATGCAGTTAAAACAATGGAAAGGATCGCAATTGAAAGCAAAAGCTCAAGTAAGGTGAATCCAGACTGTTCACGTATAGAGATTTTCACGTTGTGTCTCACCAGCCTAATCAATAAAAATTTAGAGCGATTTACCACGTGGACGTTTCTTTTAAACTTATCTACTTTAGTATACAATACTAACGAACTACCTAGTTGTTATCATCGATTAAAAATGACTCACAGGGGGCATCTTTTATGGCTGTTAATATAGGATTCACCGTCCTCGCTGGTTTGATTGTCTTTCTTCTTTTTACTCAACTTAAATGGTTTGACTTGAAGAAACGATTATCTATAAGTAGCATTTCAGTGTTACTTGCATTGATTACACAGGTTTTTTACTATCTCTTTTCCTTTACCGTAGCCTTAACAGCTCTCGGCATACTTTTAGTTCTCTTTTCCTATTTATTAACGAAACTTGCAGAAGAGCATGCTAACCATCAAGAGGGTTTGGCTGAAGATAACATAGCTCAAAACGGCTTCTCTCATGACGAACAAGAAATATTGACTGTAAATAAAATAGAGGATGAGCAGCAAAGCAAGAAAAAGCAACGCTCACCTTTTTTAGGAGAAGCAGTCTTTGAAAAACAAGACAATGCTTTAGAAGTAGATAGATTAGTAGGTACTAGGCTGAACAGTACTTTAGAAGAACATGAAATGGATCGTGATGAAGCCAGCAACATTCATGGGACTGGACAAGGTAAGACAAGCAATGAAGATGTTGCAAGGATGGAAACAAAACCATTGGTAGATGAGGAAGATGAACTGACCCTTCTTGTGAATCAGCGTCTCTCACCTCTTTTGGATGACATAGAAAATGAAGAAACGCTTTTTCATAGAACGAATACATATGAAATGACGAAAGAGGAGCAGGAACAAAAGAAAAATGAACGTCATGAAAAAAATCTAGAGAGTTTCATACATAATCAGGAAAAAAATGAGGAACAAAGCCTAGATGTTTTCTCTTTGCAAACGGATCGGCGTGAATTGTTTACTCAGCTTGAAGAGGAAGCACAGTCAAACAAATAACGATTAAGGAGGGGGAGAATAGGTTGAATCGAATATTGTTTTTTAAAACATGGCTACTGTTATGTGGCTTAACTGCTTTCTTTCTCTCATTTTCGTATGCAGGCTCGTGGGCTTTTGAGCATTATGGAGTGCTTGAAGAGCGGTTACCTGAGCAAACAAGTGTTGGTGAGGTAAACGTTAGTAACGACAGGCTTTCCACTGCCAAGGAAAAGCTTGAGGAAGAAATGATTCAATGGAAGGACCGTGCGTCCATTTCCATTGTATTTTATGAGAAGCGAGAACTGTTAAGCTCAGAGTTTGTAAGCTTTCATATTGAAGAAGCCATTCAAGAAGCACAGCAGCAAGGAAAAGGAACGCTTGAAGGAGAGGTCAGTAGAAAAGAGGCTGATCGTGTGATAGAGCGTCTTGTTCCAGCTGATATTTTGCCTTTCGTTCAGCGAGATGCGTTATATCGATTTATTGAAGAACAGCTAGTCGATCTGCAAAAAGTGTCCATTGAAGTGGACATTAGTGATTATTTAACAGAGACCTATGCTGTTTCAGCTGAAGATGTGGCAGCCGTTGCCTCGATTCAATCAAATGAGCCTTTGCTCTATTTGCAACAGTGGGCACCCGTTTTGAATGACATGGTAATTGAGGCGAAGGGCTTCTTTTCCCTTCAAGGAGTAATGGAGGAGAACGGAGAAGCAATCGTGGAAGGAGATGCACTTCGTATTCTTAGCTCGGCACTCTATCAAGCATTTGTTCAGAGCAATTTTCAATTGATCGAACGACATATAGGACACATATTACCTCCTGAAATTGAGCCTGGCTATGACGCATATGTGAATCGAAATGAGATGGATTTAAAAGTGTACAATCCAAATCATCATTCATACCGACTCAAGGTAAGCTATGAGGGCAATGAATTGAGCGTAGCCTTAATTGGGAAAGCCTTTATCTATGATTATCGTCTTGAGCTTACGGAGGAAAGAGAAATTCAACCTGAGAGAGTCGTTCAATTTTCACCAACTCGGCGTAGCGGGGATCGCCAAGTGTTAGTGCTTGGTCAAACAGGGCATTTGTACACAATGTACCGAACCGTTTACCGTCTAACAGGGGAGGAAGTGGAATCAGAACGATGGAGTGAAGATTATTATCCTCCGCAGCATCAGATCGAAGAGTGGAGTCTTAAAGAACAGGATCAAGTGCCTCCACAACCGAGTGTAGATCCAACACCGTTAAACCCAGTTCCTCAAAGTCCTATTTTCCCTGAGGCAAATGGGGCATCATTCAGCGAATCACCTATTCGCGAAGCAGAATGGAATCAGAACGAAGAGGAGGAAGGTGGCTTTCAGGTTGGAGAGCCTTTTCATTCTGAACAAAATGAGGTAAGCCCAAACCATGCTTTAGAAGGGGCATCAAAAGGGGATTAAATGTAAGAAAAGAGGTGAGATGCATGTCAAAAGAACGGAAGCGACTAGGGAACTTACTTGTAGAAGCGGGTCTCATCACAGCAGAACAGTTACAAGAGACACTTATGACAAAAAAGGATGGGCAAAAGCTCGGTCATGCCTTAATCGAACGGAATTATCTCTCCGAGGAACAGCTCATTGAAGTTCTAGAATATCAGTTGGGTATTCCGCAAATTCGCTTGTACCGTTATCCTATTGATACGACGTTAATGAGTGTTGTCAGTAAAGAATTTGCCCTCAGAAATGAACTGATTCCGATTAAAAAAGAGGGCAACCGACTTTACGTAGCGATGGCTGACCCGATGGATTACTTTGCCATTGATGATTTACGTTTAGCCACAGGGTATCAAATTGAAACAATGATTGCTGCAAGAGAGGAAATTGCTCAAGCGATTCACAAATATTACACCCTTGAGGATTCCATCTTCGACCTAGACGTTACTGAGGAAGAGCTAGAATCTGTTATTCGTCAGGAGGACGATGATGCTCCTGCGATTAAGCTTGTTAACCAAATTCTTTTATTAGGCCTCAAGCAACATGCGAGTGATATTCATGTTGATCCCCAAGACAAGCATCTGCTCATTCGCTACCGAGTAGACGGGGTATTAAAAACGGAACGGGCTTTTCCAAAAAACATCCAAAATGTACTGGTTGCACGAATAAAAATTATGGCAAACCTGAACATTACAGAAACACGGTTACCTCAAGATGGACGAATTAATGTAACGCTGGAAGGGATGCCCGTTGACTTGCGAATATCAACGTTGCCAACCGTTTTTGGTGAAAGGATTGTCATCCGTATTTTAGATTTAGGAAGTAAGCGGACTATGCTCTCTCAGCTTGGTTTTAATAAAATCAACTATCAAAAATTCATAAAGCTTATCGAACAGCCGAGTGGGATGATTTTAATTACTGGACCGACCGGTGCGGGAAAATCATCGACGTTATATGCTGCGTTGACCCATCTAAATACTGATCATGTGAACATTATTACCATTGAGGACCCAGTTGAATATCAAATGGAAGGCATTAATCAGGTGCAAGTAAACAGTCAAATTGGGCTAACGTTTGCTACAGGTCTTCGGTCCATTTTGCGACAAGATCCGAACATTATCATGGTTGGCGAAATACGGGATTTGGAAACGGCAGAGATTGCCATTCGAGCGTCATTAACTGGACATCTTGTTTTAACAACTCTTCATACGAACAGTGCCATTGCCACCGTCCCTCGCTTGTTAGATATGGGGATAGAGCCATATTTGGTTGTTTCTTCGATCACTGGAATTGTCGCGCAGCGGCTTGTTCGACAGCTTTGCCAAGAGTGCAAAGAAATCGTGACTCTGACTGAAATGGAATTGGAGCTGTTTGAAAAACGTGGGATGGACGCTGACAGCATTTACAAAGCCAAAGGCTGCCCTCACTGCGGCGGAACTGGTTATAAAGGTCGACTAGCGATTCACGAGGTTCTTGTCATTGATGATGAAATGCGCCAAATGTTAATGAACAAACAACCGGTTTCGATGATTCGTGAATATGCGCTTCGTTCTGGGATGATTTTTCTGATTGATGATGGATTATTTAAAGTCAAACAAGGCTTGACAACGATAGAGGAAATCATGCGTGTCGTCGTTAATGAATAGGAGGGAGAGCAATGAAAGAACGATTAGAAGAGCTGCTGAAGGAAGCTTTTACAAAGGGTGCCTCCGACATTCATTTAACAGTTGGTCTGCCCCCGATGCTCCGTATTAATGGTGAGCTTGTTCGTTTTGCACAGGTCAGCCTAAAGCCTAGTGACACAGAGGGGATGGCAAAAGCAGTTATTCCTGAACCACTGTGGGAAAGGTTTCATAAACAAGGTGAGCTTGATTTTTCCTATGGTATTCCAGGCTTGTCTCGTTTTCGGATCAATACTTTTTTTCAACGTTCTTGCATCTGTCTTGCGATCCGTGTCGTACCAACTGTGATTCCAACATTGAGCCAATTGAACATGCCGTTAATCCTTCAACAGATCGCTAAAAAGCCTCAAGGTCTCGTCCTTGTGACTGGGCCAACAGGGAGCGGCAAGTCAACGACTCTTGCGGCTATGATCGATTATATTAATGAACATGAAAAAAAGCACATTATTACTCTAGAAGACCCAATTGAATATTTGCACAAGCATAAAAAATCCATCGTCAATCAGCGGGAGGTTGGGTTTGATACCCTTAATTTTGCGAATGGACTCAAAGGATGTCTTCGTCAAGACCCTGATATTATTCTTGTAGGAGAAATGCGCGATTTTGAAACCATTTCAATTGCTTTGACGGCAGCAGAAACTGGGCATCTCGTTCTCGGAACCTTACATACGACTGATGCACCATCAACGATTGATCGAATCATTGATGTGTTTCCACCAGCGCAACAGTCTCAAATAAGAATTCAGCTTTCCGCCGTTCTTGCGGCAGTCATTTCGCAACGACTATTTAAAACAAAAGACGGTAAAGGACGCAGAGCAGCAACAGAAATTCTTATCAACAACGCAGCAGTGAAAAACTTGATCCGGAATGGAAAAGTGCACCAAATTCAAAATGTAATGCAAACAAGCAGGGCGGCTGGTATGCATACATTGGAAATGTCAATTAGAGAATTATTAGAGCAGCGTGTTATTTCTCAGGAAGTCGCTGCGCCATACATAGATACAGGTGAACAATAAAATGGCTCTTTACAAGTATAAAGGACGAAATCGGCAAGGAAGAATCGTACAAGGTCGCATAAAAGGGGAGCATGAAAAGGACGTGCGCTTAGCCTTACGAGAAAACGGGGTGATTGCAACAGAAGTGACAGAATTAAAAGGGGTTCTCTATCAAGAGATCACCTTTAGGCGAAAAGTAAAATTACGTGATTTTGTGATTTACTTACGCCAATTTGCAACCATGGTTAAAGCGGGAATTTCCGTTGTGAATGCAACCGAAGTATTGGCAGAACAAACAACAAGCAAACCTCTTAAGCAAGCCCTTGAAAAGGTTTTAGATGATTTACGTGAGGGGAACTCATTTTCTGATTCGGCTGAGCGACAGCGACACATTTTTCCTCCTCTTTTTACAAATATGATTCGAGCTGGAGAAGCAGGGGGAAATGTTGATAACATTCTCGAAAGACTAGCCGAATACTATGAAAAGCAGCATCGTACAAAGCAAAAAGTAATGTCTGCTCTTTCTTATCCTTTCGTGGTAGGAATGATTGCGATGGTCGTTGTTGTATTTCTTCTTTCCTACGTTGTACCTGCCTTTGCAAATATTTTTCGCTCATATGGTGAAGAGCTTCCCCTTATGACACAATTTGTTCTTCAAGCAGGTGTTTGGTTTCAAGCATGGTGGTGGGGTTTGTTGATTTTTGGAGTCATTTTCTACAGCTTGTTTCGTTGGTGTAAGCAGATTCCTAAAGCTACCTATTATATTGATAGTATCCTGTTGAAGGTGCCTTTATTCGGACAACTGTTTCAAAAAGCGGCTCTTGCTCGTTTAACAAGGACGCTTAGCTCGCTCTTAGCAAGCTCGGTACCTGTATTGCAAGCATTCTCCATTGCTGAGCGAGTTGTTGGGAACGAAGTCATTGCGACAGTGATTCGTGGTTCGCGCAATTCGCTTGAGCGCGGCGAATCGATTACATCGCCAATGAAGGAGCATTGGGTGATTCCATTACTTGTTACGCAAATGATAGCTGTAGGAGAGAAAGCAGGCTCCTTAGATACAATGCTAGATAAAATCGCTGACTTTTATGAGGCTGAAGTAGATGCCACAACGGATCGATTGAAAACACTCATTGAACCATTCATGATTGTTTTATTAGCTGGTATCGTTGGAATCATCGTTGCAGCGATTGTCCTACCGATGTTTGAAATGTTTGGCACAATTAACTAGCAATAAAGCTTTCCAATTTATAGGGTTCTTTGGTATGATGATTTGTATAGGATAATACTTTAACAATACTAACAAATGTGGAATGCAATGAAAGGCTACCTGTATTTGGGCACTTGGGTAGCGTGGAGCAAGTAGTGCAACCGGCCAATTTTGTACCTAATATGGACAAAATTGGTTTTTGTTTGCGTTTAAAGCTGATAGGTTATGGGAACTGAGACTTTAGGCTTGTTAATATTATCATAAAAAATGTTAAAAAACTGGAATTTAGGAGGGGGACAAATGAAACAACAAGTATCAAAGCTTCTTAAAAATCAAAAAGGATTAACGCTCATTGAGTTACTTGCCGTTGTTGTCATTTTAGGCATTATTGCGGCGATTGCTGTACCGAGCATCGGCGGAATTATTGATAATAGTCGAAAGGATGCTCATGTGGCAAACGCCCAGCAAATGATTAGTTCAGCAAGACTAGCGGTTACAGGAAATGGAAGCCTACAGCCGAGAGGTGGGGACACGATCGAAATTTCACTCGAGTATTTGGAGGACGAAGGATATATTGAAACGGTCATTGATCCAGATGGAGATGAACAGAGCTATGATCGTGATGATTCGTTTGTAGCTGTATCCAGAGAAGGAACACAATATACATATGAAGTGACGCTCATCGGTGAGAAGAGAAGCATTTTGAGAAAAGGTGAATTCGAATTAGAAAGAGATATTGTGGAAGATAACTAGATTACGTTTATAGAATGGCAGACTCAAATGTGTAGGAGCAAGGTCCTTGTAGGTGACAGGTTGTAGCGATGAGATTCGATAGGATGCTTCAACTTTTCAGGATATAGGGTGTGTTTTCTAATAGAGTCTGTCTTTTTTTATTCGTTATGAAAATAAAGATTTTTTAACATCTGAGTTTATCGACGTAGTTAAAAATTTAAAGGCCTAAGTATAACAGCAACGAAGGCTTTCGCTATGAAGGACTTGGCGAAAAGCCAAGTTTTGTTTATCGTAAATTGGCGATAAAAGCAGGATTTTTCGAATGGAATTTTGAAAGAATACATGATTGGTTGTTTTTAAATTTGATGCTATATTCAAAGAGGTTTTAAAAAGAATGGAATGGTTCATCGCAGGTTACTTATTTGTTTTAGGTCTTTTACTTGGGTCCTTTTATAATGTCGTCGGTTTACGTGTACCGCTAGGGGCTTCGATCGTGAAGCCAAGGTCTCATTGTCCAGCGTGCCAACGGACGTTAACTCCACTAGAGTTAATTCCTGTCATTTCCTATTTTATGGTAAAAGGACGATGCCAAGGCTGTCGAACGAAGATTTCCTTTATGTACCCAATGGTTGAGCTATCGGTGGGAATCTTATTTGCTTCTGTTTATCTGTGGCAAGGCTTGAATGGAGAACTGATTGTGGCTCTTTCGTTCATTTCCTTATTTGCTATCATTTTTGTTAGTGATATTCGTTATATGGTTATTCCAGATAAGGTGTTACTATTTTTTGCTCCATTACTTCTTGTGCTACGATTGACGGTCGCACCACTTACACCTTGGTGGGAGCCCTTTGTCGGTGCAATGCTTGGGTTTGGACTCTTGCTAGTCATCGCTGTTGTAAGCAAAGGAGGTATGGGTGGAGGAGACGTGAAGCTGTTTGGTGTTCTTGGTTTGGTGCTTGGCTGGGAAGGTATCTTGCTAACCTTTTTATTATCCAGCTTCTACGGTGCAGCCGTTGGTGGTGTGGCGTTAGCGACTGGACGTATTAAGCGTGGGCAACCAATTCCATTTGCACCTTTTATTATGCTTGGCGCTTTGACGGCTTATGTTTTTGGTGAACTGCTAATTGAATGGTACGTAGGACGGTTTTTCCTCTGATTATTGAAGAAAAGCAAAAGCTAAGAAAGGCTAATATTTTAAAGCTGTCTAGCGAAGGCGCCGGCGGCACGAGGTCGTTCCTGCGAAAAAAAGCGTTTTCTAATCAGAGTTTCCAGCACTTGTCACGGCTGAGCAAGGCGTTTGCGCTTTGCTTAACGAATCAGAAAGTACGAAAATCATGATAACTTTCTGATAAAAAAAGACGAAGGCTCTCGCCATTAAGGACTTGGCGGTAAGCCAAGTTTTTCTAATTATTGCATACCCGCTTTTGGATATTTTTGAAAGAATGGAGGTCCATGAATGAGAAAGTGGTTTCGTGGTCGTAAACAGCTACGACATGCTCTAATTATTAAAGACCATGTTATTCGCTACGTGCAATGTCGAGGGCCTCAGCTTGATCAAATCGAACGTCTTGAAGAACGTTATCTGCCCCAAGGAATTATTGATAAAGGGAAAATGGTTGAACGAGAAACTGTGAGCATGATCGTGAAAGAGTGTGTCGAACGGTGGGGGATAGCTAGGGCGGCTGTGCAATTCTGTGTTCCAGATGCCTTTGTCACAATACGCTCACATCATGTGGATGGGAACGTTCCTGATGATGAAATCAAAGGTGAGCTTTATTTAAGCTTAGGAGAAACATTGCATTTGCCTTTTGATGACCCCATTTTTGATTACAAGGTTCTGGACACAAAAGCTAGGCAAAAGCAGGTGTTACTGGTTGCTGCACCAGAAAGCATGATCATGGAGTATGAAGAGTTATTGCGAGAAGTGTCCTTGAAGCCAATTGCTTTTGATTTAACGTCCCTTTGCCTTTATCGTCTTGCTGAAGCCTATGAACAGATTCAGCGAGATGATCACGTACTTTTTTTACAATATGACATTACTGCATACAATGTAACGATTTTTCATAGAGAAATTCCCGTTTTTACGAGGCATTTTCAGATTGAGTTGGACCGAAGAGAGTGGAAGCAACTGCCTGATGCAAAGGGGTATCATTTCAGTGGGGAGCAGCGTGGGTTGGAAGTGGAGTTTGATCAAGTGTTGAATGAGCTTGAACGAATGATCACTTTCTATCAATTCTCTGTGCAAAAAGGTCAAACAGGGGTAGATGCCCTTTATATTTTTGGAGATTTTCCTTATTTAGAGCAATTTTTTGAAAGGCTTGAAAAGAGGATCGATCTATCCTGTCAATTTATGAAACCTGTTCAAACTGAGTGTGGGTCCATTGACGTCGTCCCACTTCGATTTTATGAAAATCTTGGACTTGTTTTGAAAAAAGAGGTGCAAGAATGGCGTTAGAGATTAACTTACTTCCAGAAAAAGAGCGTCGTGATTTCACCACCCTTTTTCTTATTCTAATCATCCTTGTGTTCTTAACGGTTTTAGGTAGCATGATGTATGTTTTTATTGGTTCACTTAACGCTAAAAATGCTGAATTAGAGCAACAAATAGTTGCGAACCAACAAATGCTATCTGAAAGGACGGCTCAGCAAACGATAGGGGAAGCAGGAACTACTGCAGAATTGCAACATTCTATTCACGTTCTTGAACAACATATGGTTCCCGTCACTCCGGTGCTGGATTCGCTTGTCTCCCTCTTGCCTGAACGAGGTTTTTTTCTTGATCTGCGTTATGAACGCTATGGGCAGTTGGAGCTAAAGGTCCAGTTTGATCAGCTTGCTGAAGTGGCTTATTACCAAAAGCAGCTACAAACCTCGCCCATTGTCCTAGCAGCATCGTTAGCAGCGATCCATACAACGGAAATTTCTCTTGACGAGGAGGAAGGAGAACAAAACCCATTGCCTCGTTATCAAGGGGACTTTACGATTCAGCTTGATATGAAACAGATTCAAGAAGAAACGAGTGAACATTCATGAGGGTTCGATGGTTGAAAAGACACACGTATATCCTTGGAGCATTCTTTATCCTCTGTGCCTTGGCAGGGGTCATTTTTTATCGTTCCTTCATACAACCATTGCAAAACGAACAGCAGCAACTTGTTCGTTCGCTCGAAAATGGACAGCAGCTTCTAGCAGAAGTAGAACGACATGCAGCTGTTAGGGAAACAGAGCAACCGACAAGCTACCAGCTTCAGCAAAAGCTTCCTGTGAAGCCATTGCTTGATCAATTTGTGTTGTTGCTTGGGAGAGCAGAAAGCTTGTCAAATACAAGGCTTGTGTCTGTTCAAATGAACGATCCAATCCCGATGGAAGCGGAGTCTGCATCAATTCAATTCAATGAAGAAATCAGTGAGGGAATCGATGGGCAGGATCCACGTGTTTTAGAAGAACCTAATGTAGAATCTGAAAAAAGTGCACCTCAGATGTCTTCGTCACTACCAACTGAGCTTGATTTTACAAATGTTCGTCGGATTCAGGCACAGCTCATCATACAGGTAAGCAGCTATGAAGAATTACGACAATTTCTTGCTGAACTAGAGCAGCTTCCCCGTATTACCGAGATAGAGCGTGTGTCAGTTAGAGGTTGGGAAGAACAAGTCGAAGTGGGAGAAGAACGGGACATGCTTGAAGTGGATGTAGCCGTTTCAACCTTTTATTACGAAGGATTAGACGAGTTGGCTGAAGAAGCCCCAAGCTATGAATACCCAGAACAGGAAAAGAAGCAGCAGCCTTTCTATGAGTAACCATAGAAAGGCATATTGAAAAGCAAAATGTTGATTACCAGAAAAGGGTACATACATAATGAGGAATTTTTGTAAAAAATCTCTTTATCAGGAACGAGCAATCCTTTTGTTTATTAGGATAACTTGTTCCTTTTTAATTTAATAACGGCAATAATCTAAACTTGGTATTAAATAATTTTATAGAGGATATAAAAAAAAATAATTGGAATATTAAAATAATTCAAACTAAAATAAATAAATGAAGCCAGTAATCATAGGTGATCTTTTTACAAAATTAACTTATGAAGGATGTGACAGAATTTGTTAAAAGAAAATTTAACGAACAGGTCTAAAAAAGCAGCATTGATTGTTATTGATGTTCAAAATGATTATTGTTCACCGAATGGAGCGATGGATAAGTTGGGTAAAAATCTTGAGATGATTGAAGGCGCAATGGACAATTTAAAATTTGTCCTAACGTCCTTTCGTGAAAGACAACTACCGATCATTTTTGTTAAAACGGTTCATAGCTCCAATACTGATTCACTTGTTTGGAAACAGCGGCTATTAAACGCAGGTGATTCAGCAGGGATCTGCCGTGACAAATGGGGACAAGATTTTTATCAAATTAGACCTCGTGAAAATGAGCCAGTCGTTATAAAACATCGATATAGCGCATTTGTAGGTACAAACTTGGATATTTTGCTGAACTCAATGGGAATTAATACGCTTTTATTATGTGGATTTATTACAAATGTGTGTGTTGAGGGGACGGCACGAGATGGTTTCATGAGAGATTACAATGTGCTCACACTTTCTGATTGTACAGCTTCTTATGAAAAACAAGAATATTTAAGTGCCATACATAACCTTAATACCTATTTTGGAAATGTCGTACATTCGAGAGAACTATTAAATAAAAATTTTGAGAAAAAGGATGTAGTTATTAATGAATCGTAAGCAAATTATCCTGATGGTATTAACAATGGTAATAGCTCTTCTGACTGCCTGTGGTTCAAATGCGGAAGAGTCTTCTGCGATAGAGAATCAAAATGAACCAATCGTTTTTAAATTAACTCACATTGAAAGTCAAAATAGTGATTGGCAAAAAACGGCTGAAAAGTTCAATGAGGAATTATCAAATCTTTCAAATGGGCGGATGACAGTAGAAACATTTCCTGCAGGGCAGTTAGGACCAGAAGCGGATATGGTTGAACAAATCATTGCGGGAAATACAGATTTTGGTATTATTACGAATGCCTATATGGGAACCCGTGATGCTGAGGCGCTAAATGCATGGTTTATGCCGTTTTTGTTTTCGAAGATTGAAGATGCAAGTAAAATGAGAGAATCTGATTCAGCAAAACAAATGCTGGAAGAATTAGAGAAACAAGGGATTAAAGGAATGGATTATTTATTTGCTGGAAATCATCATGTACTAATGAAAAATGGAGGGATGATTTCAGGTCCAGATGATGTGACGGGAAAGAAAATCCGTGTAATTGGGAATCCTGTTGTGCAAGACTTTTGGATGAGAGCAGGCGCAAGCCCGATATCTCTTCCGCTGACAGAGGTGTACATGGCACTTGAAACAGGAATTGTAGATGGAATCCATATGAGTATTGATGGGACAGCAACCTCACAATTTTATGAAGTGGCAGATGATTTATCTTTATTAAGTCAAATATCATTTCCTGCGATTGTGATGATGAGTAAAGTAACCTATGATTCGCTTTCAAGTGAAGACCAAAAAATTGTCGAAGAAGCAATGAAAATTGCAGTAGATTGGGGCATTGAAAAGGTGATTTCGAGTGAAGAAGAGTATTTAAATGAACTTGAGGAAAAAAATGTGAACATTCATACTGTAGACGATCTTGATTCTGGTTTTCAAGAGATTCGAGATGCAATGTATGAAGAGTATTCTGAGACAAATCCTCTTATAAAGAAATTTATTGAGGAAGTCCAGGAATAAAAAATGTCGTTTAATTAATTTTTTACCGAGAAGAAAATGATTTTTAGGGTGGTCTCTTTAAGTTGGTTATTTACTTTAGAGACAACCTTTTTTTTTTTACTCACCTTATATTAGAGAAATATAAAATATATGGTTATTAATAAAGGACTTTAAACCCTGAAAAAAAGTGTCGAATTATTAGATAAAATAGATATTTAGACCTGAGCGGAAAAAATCCTTCCAAAGTAAAATGAAGGTGTAATTTAATAATATATTGATTGGAGGAAAAAAATGAAGAAGGTTGGTTTGTTTTTTCTCATTTTTATCTTTGCGTTGCCAATGCTTGCTTTAGCGAACGAAGATCGTGAAACACTTGATTTGACGTTCAGGGACACAGGTGATGACTATTGGGCGCAAGAATACATTGATCGAATGCGTGTGAAGGACGTTTTCCAAGGATATGATGATGGTTCGTTCCGTCCAAGTAATAATGTGACAAGATTACAAACGATTGTGACAGCTGTTCGATTGTTAGGCTTAGAGGAAGAAGCATTAGCGAAAGATCCTAGTACCCCTGTATTTTTTGAAGATGCAGAAAGCTATTTTTCAAATGAACGAAATCTTTGGGCAAAAGGATACATTCTTGTTGCTTTAGAACAAGGGCTTTTTGATACAAGTGAAACAGCAATCAATGCGAATCAACCTGCATCACGTGTATGGGTAGCAAGCATACTCGTTCGTGCATTAGGTTTAGAGGAGGAAGCTCTTCAAGCAATGACGACAGCCCCTCGATTCACAGATGCGAAGCAAATTCCAGCAGGTGCGATTGGTTATGTAAACATTGCATCTAACTATGGGATCATTACCGGAAAAGAAGACGGTCGTTTTGACCCGAATGCAAACATTACCCGAGCTCAAATGGCAGCTGTTCTTGATCGCACGTATGATGGTCTGCTTGAGGAACAGGGTGTAACGTATGTTCGTGGTGAGCTTTTAGCACATGATAGTGAAAATCGTACGCTAACGGTTAATGCATTTGATGGAGAACGTACATTCCAGTATGGAGAAGGGCTGCACATTCTTTTCAAAGGAAGATTGATTCAGCCAAACCAACTTCAAATTGGTGACCAGCTATCGTTGTCTGTATTAAACAATGCGGTAGTTGAAGCAGAAATTGTCGACGAGGCAGTGAAAGAACAGCTACTTAGTGACGAAATTCAAGAGTTTGAAGTAGAAGCAAAATATGAAAATGATGATGAGCTGGAGCTTGAATACAAGCTTCGAAAAGGACGAGTAAAAGCTGAAGTAGAAGAATCATTTGACGGTAGTGAGAGAGAGCTAAAAGGTGAAGAAGCGTTAGCTGAAATCACTCGTTATTTAGAGCAATGGGGATTATCTTCAAAAATGACGAACGAAGAAGTGGTTCAACGCATTCGTGCATCATTACCAGAACGAGATGATTTAATAGAATTGAAAATTGATGTGAAGTTTACAAATGGTGTGAAGGTAAAGCAAGAGTTTAAAGTGAAGAAAAAGGACGAGGAACGTGGCTCTTATAACGGAATTCACAAGCTCGAGCTAGAAATTAAAACCACTGATAACACGAAAGTAGAGTGGGATTACGAACATACCAAGGATGGAGAGGTAGAAGCTGAAGTAGAGTGGAAGCATAAAGGTAAAGAGCGTGAGTTAGAAGGCTCTGAAGCTCAAGAGGAAATTGAAGCAAGCCTTGACTCGATCGAAATAAACGATAGCATGTCTAATGAAGAGTTGGTCAATGCGTTTGTTCAAGCTAATGACTTAGACGTTGCAAAGGTAAAAGAAGTCAAAGTGAAAATTTACTTTGATACAGGCATTGAACGTAAAATTGAGTGGAAAAATTCGTTTCCAGATGTGAAAGAAGAAGATGATGACGATGATGATAAGGACGAGGAACGTGGTTCTTATAACGGGATTCAAAAGCTTGAATTAGAAATCAAAACCACTGAGGATACCCAAGTTAAATGGCAATATGAGCATGAAAACGATGGAGAGGTGGATGCGGAATTCAAGTGGGAAGGGAAGAATGATAAGCGCGAGCTAATGGGTACAAGAGCCCAAGAACAAATTGAAGCATATTTAAATTCGATTAATATAAGCGATAGCAGTTCCGATGAAGAATTAGTTGAAGCATTTATTTTAGTCAACGATTTAGACCGTTCAGCTGTAACTGAAGTGAAAGTGAAAATTTATTTTGACTCAGGTATAGAAAAGGAAGTCGAGTGGAAAAACGATTCTTTACAAGAAGATGAAGATGAAGATGAAGATGAAGATGTGAATGAGGTAAATCGTAATTGGTAGGTTGTTAGAAGAGAGTGGACATGTT
This sequence comes from Halalkalibacterium ligniniphilum, assembly GCF_000334155.1. Lineage (GTDB taxonomy): Bacteria > Bacillota > Bacilli > Bacillales > Bacillaceae_D > Halalkalibacterium > Halalkalibacterium ligniniphilum. Next base: position 48,897 of record NZ_ANNK01000054.1, read on the forward strand.
CCACTCTCTTTGCTTTAGCTAAGGAAAGAATTTAACTAGAGGGGGGCAGTGAAAGTGAATTCGAGCCGTTTTCTCAGATCTTTTCTCAAAAAATGAAACTTTTTCCTTCTATATTGTTCTATCAATTACCTTCATATAATAGAATAAAAGTAAATAGTGAAGTTGCTTGAAAGGAGTGTTTTTAATATATGGAGCGGGACGACGATAAAATATCTGTCCGCTTAAATGGGAAAGTACAAAAAATTCGTGAGATACCAACAAAGAAGCGAGAGTTCTTTCAAAAAAAAACAGACAAGCCGTGGGACGAGCTTTTGCCCAAACCAGATAATTTAATTGAATTTAGCAAGCATCAAGAAGAGCGGAAACGGAATGAACAACCATTTTGGGATGATGGCAATCGAGAGCAGAGTCCTAAGCTTCCATTCAAACGAAAGAAGAAAAAGAAAAGTACGGACTTCTCTTATTCTTTAAAAAATGTTCCTGTTTTATTTATTGTTGCGGTTGTTTCCGCGATTGTAGTAGGTGTCAGCTTTGGCTTTACAATGTTAACAGTTTTTACAGGAAATGAGCCTGACATCGTATCAAGTGCTGAAGCAACGAACATTCCTCATTTTGAAGAAAAAAATACTCGGCTACCTCACTTAACTGTAGAAGTTGTACAAGGTGGCGCTTTTTCAACCCTTGAAAAAGGGCAGCAAGTCGCAGACTCAATAAAAGAAAAAAGTTTAGCAGCGGTTCTTTTCAGCCAAACCGAACCTATTTATCTATTTATGGGAATTGCTCAAGACCGTGCTAACTCGAAAGCGATTGGTCAAATTTATGAACAGAAAGGACAAGAAACCTATTTGAAATCGTACACGGTTTCACCAGCAACGATACAGGAGCAAGCTGTTGAGACAACAACTTCCCAGTGGTTCACTCAAATGGAGGAAATTTATAAAAGAATGATTGATTTATCCGTGGATGGGATAACGGGGAGTGGGGCCCAGGTGTCGAGAGAGTCCGTTGAAGAGATTCGCCTGCAAACATTGACTCTCCATGAGCAGGAAACAAAAGCATTTGAGCGTCTTCATCCATCTGCACAGCAACACGCTACTGCATTAAGTGAGGAAATGCTCAACGCTGGGAATCATTTGGCCGCTTACCAACAACAAGGAGACGAAATGTACCTATTGGAAGCACAACAAGCGTTGCTCGAGGTACTAGCTCACTATGAATCATTCATTCAAGCTGTTTCTTCTTAACTGACAAAAAACAGGGATAATCCTGTTTTTTTGTCAGTCGATAACAGATAATGTAATATTTCTAGGCTGTCTAGCTGCAATTAAGTGTCTACTAACGTAGCAAACATATAGTAGACCGATTAAAATTCAGACTTTTTCGAAAATGAATTGAGGGTTTTAGCGAAATTTGGTATTCTAAGTACAGACCTTGTACAATAATGATGTAGTCTTTTACATTTTTATTGGAAGAGGTGTCCCTTCATGAAACCATTTATTTTAGCCTCAGGCTCCCCGAGACGAAAACAACTTCTTGAACAAGTCCACTACACCTTTCAAGTCGTTACAAGCTCAATTGATGAACAGATTGATCCTACTCTTACACCTGAACAAACGGTTCAGCAATTAGCGCTTCAAAAAGCAAAGGATATAGCGATACAATACCCTGACGCCGTTGTTTTAGGCGCGGATACAGTTGTCGCTTACGAAGATCATATTCTTGGAAAACCGAGCGAACAAATGGAAGCAAAAGAGATGCTTTCCATGCTAGCTGGAAAAGCACATAACGTTTTTACAGGCGTTGCGTTGGTTTTCAATCAAGAATTTGAGACATTTGCTGAGAGGACAAGCGTTCAATTTTGGCCGTTAACAGAAGAAGAAATCAATGCGTATGTGGAAAGCGGCGAACCCTTTGATAAGGCAGGGTCCTATGGTATTCAAGGATTTGGATCTTATTTGGTCAAAGAAATAAAAGGAGATTATTTTAACGTCGTAGGCTTACCGCTCGCTCGAACGATGAGGGCTCTAGAAAAATTTGGTGTAAATGTCCCGTTCGAAAAAAATAGGATTTCCTGACTTTTTAAGCGTGTCAATATGTTCAACGATAATTGATGGTGACTCTTTTTTACTTTCTTCCGTTCCCCTATTGTAAAAAAACACTCCGTAATTTTTACATGATTCAACAGGACTCCGTACAAGTTAAGAAAGGAGAAATGCCCTTTTGACTGACTCAACATTACTTATCCGAGATGTCCCTCTCCGAGAACGACCGCGGGAGCGAATGCGAATGGAAGGGCCGCAGTCTTTGTCTAATCAAGAAATATTGGCAATTATGTTACGTACAGGTACGAAAAATGAGTCTGTGTTACAATTAGCTCAGCATGTTCTCGCCCATTTTGATGGATTACCTCTTTTAAAGGAGGCGACGGTAGAGGAACTTTGTCAAATTCGTGGCATTGGGGATGCGAAAGCCGTTGAAATTTGTGCAGCAATTGAATTAGGTCGTCGTATGCACAGCATGCAAAATGAAGACCGATACGTAATTCGCTCTCCTGAAGATGCTTCTCGGTATGTGATGGAGGATATGCGGTTCTTACAACAAGAACATTTTGTTTGTACTTACTTCACATAAATACTAATGAAATTGAACGTGTGAAATTATTATTCCGATACCGTTTTTGTCTAATTCGATTCTTTCTATAAACATGTTTAAAAATTGTTTTTTTTCTTCTGAAGTTAATTTAGACCAGTTTCGCTTCATGTTAGTAACAATCTTTTTAATCGTTTCTGCATCATAATCATCATCATCATTGCTGGAAGGTTTAATTCTTTCCAGTTTCTTTTTTGTGTCAGCTAATAAGGTTTTTGTTTCATTCATCCTAGAAGTAAACTCTTCATCAGTAATCCAATCAGCAGACCATGCTTTTTGGTATTTTTCACGTTGCTTTTCAATCTGCTTTAATTCTTTGTATAGTTTTTCATGTTCATCCTTGTTTTCATCTGTAACTTTTGGTAGCTGTTCAAATGTAAAAGCGTTCATGTAATCAACAAGAATTTTTTCTATCTTTTTTTCATTCACGCCAAAAGGTTTACGTTTATTCAAAGCGCAGGCTTGACAGCGGTAACGATTCGAAACCTGAATTTGCTCTTCATTTTTTCTTTTCCACATTGAACGTTCACTTGTTAATCGATTTCCACAATTAGGACAAATTAATTTCATCTGAAAGATAAAAATGGAGCTTGTATCTCTCTTCTTGAAATTTTGTCGGTTATATAAAAGCTTTTGCAGGTGAGCCCATTCCTCTTTACTTAGATAGGGTTCGTGTGTATCTTCCACAATCTCATCAAGCCACTTTGTAGCTCCGTAATAGACGGGGTTTTGTAAGATGTCTAATAGAGTTCTTATGTGCCACTTATACCCGCGTTTTGGCGGCATAGGACTGTTATCCATGTAATCAGACAGTCCTCGAATCGAATAACCCTCTTTGATTTTTTCTACCATCTTTAAATACCAGTTACCTTGATCTTCATCCTTCACTAAACGGTTATTTTCTTTCTTATAACCAAACGGAGCAGGAGCGCTCCATTGCCCTTGCCTAGCTTTTTCTATTTGCCCCATCCTAACACGCTCACCTAGATTTTCTCTTTCCCACTGAGCCATTGCTGCAACGAGAGTGATAAATAAACGACCAATCGCTGAACCAGTATCATAAACTTCTGTAGCAGACTTAAACGTGCAATTACTCTTTTCAAATACATCTAAAAGTTTGTACAAATCTACGACAGAACGAGTGAGTCGATCTAATCGATAGACTAAGACTGTATTAATCAAGCCTTGTTCAATGTGAGAAAGCATAAGCTCAAGTTGTGGACGGTTGGTGTCTTTAGCTGATAATCCTTCATCTACGTAAAATTTAAAATCATCCCAGTCGTGAACCCGGCAGAATGCTTTAAGTTTTTCCCTCTGTGCTGATATTGAGAATCCCTCACGAACTTGTTCTTCTGTGCTGACTCGTATATAAATAGCGACAGTCATAGTTGATTTCACCTCCTTAATATAATTTAGTTGCTTGTATTACACGGCCTAATATTTCTATGTGATCTTCCTTCAAATCATAAGTTGTAGGTTGATAAGAAGGATTGTTACTCATTGGAATTAAAGTAATATAATTTTTATTCATAATAACTTTTTTTAGAGTTACTTCCGAAGAATTGATGCGGATTGCCGCTATCTGCCCATTTTCTACTGAGGGTGTGCATTCACAAAGAACATAAGAACCTTCCTGAAATTCTAAATTCATGGAATTGCCGCTTACTTTAAGATAAAAATACTCTTTACCATGAGATAAAAACGTATTAAGTACCGGTAGGTATCCCTCAATATTCTCATCTGCGAAGATAGGCTCTCCTGCAGGTATTGTGCCAAGGATTGGAACTTGAGTGATGTTTGAATGGTCATTGTTTATAACTTCATACAGTGACGGTTCTTCTCTCACAAAGTTTCGCGACTTGCCGTGTGCATCACTGTCATAGTTCTTATCAGAAAAAATATCATCTAATTCGACATTGTAAACTTTAGCTAATTTTCTGATCGTATTTAAACTTGGAGTACGCTTTTCGTTCTCATAATGGTTGTATGTTTGTTTAGACACCCCAATTCTTTTTGCTACCTCTTCTTGGGTCCAACCTTCAATTTTTCGTAATTGTTTTAATTTTTCTCCATACATTTTTTATTCGCCCCTTTCAAAACTAATAATAAGGAAATTATTAGTGGATGTCAACAATACGTTGACAATTTATAAAAAAATAATGTAATTTGCAAGTTGACAACGCCTATCTGTTGATTTATTATAAAGTCAACAGATAGGCGACAACATTCTACAATGAAGGGGGGTGTAGATTTGGGGAGTATTTTAGAGGAAAAAAGAAAAGAATTAAACTTAACGCAAGAAGAAATGGCAAAACAGCTTGGAGTAACTAGACAATATTATAATGCGATTGAAAATAATAAAAAACAGCCTTCTGTTGATCTTGCAAAACAATTGGGAGCTATTGTGGGCATTGAATGGACTATTTTTTTTACTTAGTTAGTCAACATATAGGCGACTTTTGGAGGTGAGGCCTAATGGAATCAGTAACTAAGGTAAGTAAGCAGGTTTTAAAGAAGCAATTATTGCAAGAGATCTACTTAGAGGTTAGCAAAATTCACCAAGGGAAGGTGTGTGGTGATGAATCAACCAAGCGAAGCTACCAAACTTAAAATGCTTGAGTTTTTCATGAGGACTTCTGTTCCAAGAATTCTTAAAGAAATTGAGGAGGAGAAACAAAAGAAGGAGGTACAAAATGACAACAGGCGAAATGCTCGGCTTCACGAACCGGTTTAAGGAGATTATGACTTGTAAATCTTATCAACTAAAGCAAAAGCGTTTGGCAAATCTTATGTCTGATTTGGAACGCCTTTATCAAATACCGCTGTTTGGTCATGAGAGAATTCAAGATTTTCAAAAGAAGAATCCTTTCGTCATCCAGTTGTATGGCACCGTGTCAGCAGCGAGAAGTTTATAAAAAAAAAAAAAGGGGTGTTACTTTGAAAGGTTACGATAAAATCGGAAATTTCGGTCAGATTGTTTTTGATAAGGTCCACAAGCAACACCTGGCATCAATGGGTGCTGAGATGAAAAAGCAATATGAACGTGACCAGGTTAAGTCAGTTAAAGCAAACAATGTGGAAAGTTGCATCGAGGTCCGGTTTTTAAATGGTGACTTGTTTAAATATCTGCCGAATGGCACTTGGTATTGAGAGGGGTTAAGAACAAATGAGTGAGTCAAAAAATAACATTCGGTTACGAGACACCGTTGAAGGTTTAGAACTTCACATTTCTAAAATTGGAATTGTTGATAACGAAACTGCCAAAAAAACCCTAAGTGAAGATGCCAGTCAGTTGAAAGAATTCAAAAAAGAAACCTCTGCTGGAACAGAGGCTGAAAATATCACTTTGGCATCAAATTATAAGTTAGAACCAAGCGAGTTTAAGCAAATGCTAGATAAGGCTCCTAAAGGTTTAGTTACAGATGAACCGTTGCCACTTAAACCGTATACCGTTTCCAAGGAATACGACTAGGATCAATTTTAGATAAGAAATTCACAATATCTTTTCTGCCCTGATAAGTAGGTCTACCACGTGAATTTTGGGCCATTAGAATTAACGGCATTCCTGGAAAATGCCTTGAGAAACCAGTTCTAGCTTCATCGATAGAGTGAGATGAGTTTAGAACATGACTTTTTACAACAACGATTGCAAATGTAACGCCTTGCTCACGAACTACGGCACCATCAAATTGCATAAAGACACCCCCCTTCCTATTTCCATTATTCGACATAGTTTGTGGGGATTCCTGTAAAAATTATAAAAGGAGGAATAAGCTCATGATCAGAATCTATGACAATCCAACTCTTAGAAGTTATTTAACTCTTTTAAGATTAGAAGCAATGTTGGTTCAAACAGCAGAGTTGCTTGAAAAGAAAGGTCACCACGTTGAAAAACGTGAAATCCTGCAAGCGAAGAAAGCTATTCGGATCCGTCGAGTATGCATGAAGGGTGCGTTGAGGTTGAAGGAAGCACAGCTTAAAGTTTCATAGTTGACTCTTTATATGCACATCTAAGCGTTTGAAAGGGGGTGAGTAAATTGGGAGATTTAGGAGTTTCTGGTTGTTTGAAAATTGCGATATGTGATGGAGAAAATCAGACCAATACTTGGTTGCAAAACAATCCAGATGTCGAAGTGGTCGATATTAAGTTTTCATCCACAGAAGATGCAGAGATGGTCATGATCATTTATAGAAAGGAGTAAAGCAATGAACGCAGCGCAAGCGAGAAAGGTAACTGAGCAAAACTTAGAAAAGTTAGCAGAGACACAATTGAACGATGCGATCGCTGAATTGAGTCGATTGATAAAAGATGCGGCAGAAAAAGGTCATTCTAATGTAAGGATTTATGTGGACCAATTTTCAGCTCTTCGAAAGTTGGGATACGACAAACAAGTGGTTGGGCATTTCAAAAACCTAGGTTTCGGAGTGGAAACAGCAAACTGGGGAGCCACAGAAAAGGTCATTCGAGTCTATTGGGATTAGAAAAGCCGCCTTGGCAGAGGCGACTCATAGCAATACGTATTCGGTGTTAGTATACCACAAATTAGGAGGTCGTAAATAGATGATAAAAAATCCAGCCGAGGCAAATGGTAGGTTCCGAGAGGTTCAAGAGTTGAAAGTACAGCGTTCCAACATAAAAGTCCAGGAAGATCAGCGCAATGAGTTGTTAATGTCGTATGTCAAAAAGACTGGCCCAGTTATGGTTTATAAGGGTGACCAGGCTGTGATATTAGAAGTGAAGCCCAAGACCGTTAAAAAGTTGGACAAGGCTGCTCTTGCTGAATCGCTTGGGTTAAGTGTAAAACAGCTGTCTGCTGCCACAATGGCCAAGCTTGTTGAAAAAGGTCAACTTACAAGTGGACGCATTGCTGAATTTGAAAAAGTGGAAGTGACGGATCGTCTAGCACAACGCAAGGCGAGAAAGCGTGAAGTGGAACAATTTCGCAATCAAAAATAGGAGGTAGATACCTGTGAATGTAACAATAAAAATTGATGCACCTGAATTAGCTAGTGCCATTAATAATCTTGCTTCAGCCTTACAATCTAGCAACCTTGCTCCTGCCGTTGCGGTTGAGGAAAAGCCTAAGAAAGTTGAAAAAATAAAAGAAGAGCCTGAAAAGGCTGAAACGCCTCCTGCTGAAGAACCGCTTAAAGAAGCACCTGCAGAAAAAGACAAAACTATTTCGCTTGAAGAGGTCCGCGAGAAGCTTGCCCAGCTGTCAGTGGCTGGAAAGCAAAAAGAGGTTAAAGAACTCATCCAATCGTTTGGTGCGAAGAAGCTTGGTGATGTCTCTTCATCTGATTATGCAGCACTACTTAAAAAGGCGGAAGAACTATGAGTGGAGCTCATGCAGAACGAGCGCATGCGCTGCTAAGTGCTTCAGGTTCCAGCAGATGGTTAAAATGCACACCTAGTGTTCAGTTAGAGCAAGAGTTTGAAGAAACAACAAGTGAGTTTGCAGAGGAAGGAACAGCGGCTCATGAGCTGTCTGAGCTTTTCCTACAGCTGCATTTTGAACAGATTAACAAACGGACCTTCACCCGAAGGTTGAACAAATTCAAGAAGGAAAACGAGCATTACAGTGAGGGCATGGAGGAATATGTCAAGACCTATGTAGATGTAGTGATTGAACGGGCGAATGAGTCGTTTTCCGTTGCTAGTGATGCCCAGGTGTTGCTAGAACAGAGACTTGATTTTAGTCAATGGGTTCCAGATGGCTTTGGTACTGGTGACGTTGTGATCGTAGGGGACGGAACATTGGAAGTCATTGACCTTAAATATGGGAAAGGTGTGCCTGTCTCTGCAGAAGGAAATACTCAAATGCGACTATACGCACTTGGCGCTCTCAATCAGTACGGCATTCTCTACGACATTGAAACCGTTCGAATGACCATTGTACAACCTCGCTTGGATAGCATTTCGACGGATGAAATCGATGTGGATGAATTATTAACCTGGGCAGATGAGATAGTTAAGCCTAAAGCTGAAATGGCAGCTAACGGTGATGGAGAATTTTGTGCAGGCGATCATTGCCGCTTCTGTCGCGCAAAACATGTATGTAAAGCAAGAGCCGATGCGAATTTAGAAATGGCCAAGTATGATTTTCGTAATCCTAACCTGTTAACGCATGAAGAAATTGGCCAAATTCTTCATGAAGCTGAGGAATTGAAACGGTGGGCACAAGATGTGCAAAACTACGCTCTGATTCAAGCAGAGAGTCATGGTGAGAAGTTCCCAGGTTGGAAGCTTGTTGAAGGTCGAAGTAATCGCAAGTATACCGATGAAGAGGCTGTACCTAAAACGCTGCTTGCAGAAGGGTATGCAGAAGAGGAAATCTATAAACCTCGTGAAATTCTAGGCATTTCTGCTATGGAAAAAGCGATTGGTAAAAAGCGGTTCAAGGAATTACTTTCAGAGCTTGTCATCAAGCCGAGTGGGAAACCGACGCTTGTGCCTGAATCAGACAAGCGCCCGGAACTAAATAGCGTTGAATCGGCTGTGGAGGATTTCTCTTAATGGGCGAGATGGCTATTATGACGCGGAAGAATATGTAAAAGGTTTTTATCTAAACAAAAAGGAGATTGATGACATTATGACAACAACTAATAAAGATACAAAAGTGGTAACTGGTGAAATTCGTTTAAGCTATGCACACATTTTCGCACCTTATGCACATGAAGCTGGACAAGATGAGAAATATAGTACGGCAATCCTTATCCCTAAATCGGATAAGACTACATTAAAGAAAATCAAAGCAGCTGTTGAAGCAGCAAAAGAAGCAGGAAAGGCTAAATTCGGTGGAAAGATTCCTGCTAATTTGAAGACGCCTTTACGTGACGGGGATGAGGAGCGTCCTGACCAAGAAGAATATGCAGGTCACTACTTCTTAAATGCTTCTTCTAAGACAAAGCCTGGTGTCGTTGATAAGCAGCTTAATCCGATTATGGATAGTGAAGAATTATACAGTGGTTGCTACGCTCGTGTCTCTATTAACTTCTATGCTTTTAACACAGCTGGAAACAAAGGTATTGCCTGCGGTTTAAATAACGTGCAAAAGCTTCGTGATGGCGATTACTTGGGTGGGCGCTCACGTGCAGAAGACGATTTTGATGCGCTAGATGATGACGGGGAAGACGACGATTTCTTAGGCTAAGAGATTATGAGGGGATTCGAGAGAGTCCCCTTTGCTATAGAAAGGGTGAGATTAAGTGAAATGTCCATATTGTATGAAGGAGTCAAAGTTTGTCTCCAGCAAAGAGTTTTACGGTAAAGATTATGGCTCTAACTTATATGTATGCGATCCTTGTAACGCGTATATAGGTACTCATAAAAATAGCGATAAACCACTTGGAACAATGGCTAAGTATCAATTAAGGGAGTTAAGAAAAAGAGCGCATTCTCTTTTTGATCCTCTTTGGAAGAGCCGAAAAATGTCACGTAGTAAAGCTTATAGATGGTTGCAAAAAGTGATGAACCTATCAAGTGAAGAAGCGCATATCGGCCTTTTTGATGAAAACCAATGTAGAAAAATAATTCGAATTCTAGAGGCTCGATATCGTAAAGAAAAGAGGGTGAGAGCATGAAAGACCAATTAGGTTTATTTTATGTGAAAGATGGGGTGTCTTATCCAGTCGCATTAACGGAAGAGCAGAAATCAATTTTTAATCTAACAATGGCAGCTATAGGACCAATTAAGGTTATTGAAAATAAACCTATGGGGATAGCAGTTAGGTTGAGTGATTTGCAGTGAAAACTCTTTCCATCGATATTGAGACGTATAGCAGTGTCGATTTAAAGAAATCGGGCGTTTATCGTTACGTGGAAGCACCAGACTTTGGGATTTTGATGATTGCATGGGCCTTTGATGATAACCCTGTGGATATTGTGGATATTGCAAGTGGTGAAGACTTACCCTATGAAATGATGATCGCACTACAATCACCTGGTGTTACTAAAACAGCTTTCAATGCTAATTTCGAAAGGACGTGTTTGGCCAAACATTTCGGTCTGCACATGCCTCCTGAAGAATGGCGGTGCACCGCTGTTCACGCATTAACATTAGGCTTACCTCGTCACCTTGAAGGTGTTGCTAAAACGTTAAACTTAGATGCTCAAAAGGACACAGCAGGTAAAAATCTAATTCGATACTTCTCTGTTCCTTGTAAACCAACAAATGCAAACGGAAAGCGGACGAGAAACCTCCCTGAGCATGATCCTGAAAAGTGGCAACAGTTTAAGGATTATTGCGTACAAGACGTTGTTGTAGAACGTGACATCCGTAAGAAACTCGAAAAGTTTCCCGTAACTGATTTCGAACACAAGTTGTGGGCGTTGGATCAGCAGATTAATGACAGAGGCATCATGATTGATTCGGACATTATGAACAATGCGATCGAATTTGACGCCAGGTATAAGAAAGAGAGTATCTTACCCGAAATGAAGGAGCTAACAGGACTTGATAATCCGAACAGTGTTGCACAACTCACTGAGTGGTTGAAAGGGCAAGGGCTAGAAGTGAAGTCTCTTGCTAAAGGCTTGATTGATGGTTACATGGAGCAAACCGGGGATGAAGATGTAAAACGGGTGCTTGAGCTTCGTAAAGAGATTTCGAAAACGTCTGTTAAGAAATATGCAGCTATGCAAAAAGGACAATGTGAAGATGGCCGCTTGCGTGGATTGCTTCAATTTTACGGAGCGAATCGTACAGGACGGTGGGCAGGTCGTTTCGTTCAAGTACAAAATCTCCCTCGTGGTTCGATTAAGAGTTTAAAAGACTTGGATGCTGCAAGAAGCTTGGTCAAAGCTGGTATGTTCGAGAGCTTTGAAATGTTATATGGGAACGTACCAGATGCTTTAAGCTCCCTTATTCGCACAACATTTATTCCTTCTCCTGGTAACCGTTTAGTAGTGTCTGATTTCTCAGCGATTGAAGCTCGTGTTATCGCTTGGTTGGCTGGTGAGAAGTGGCGGCTAGATGTGTTTAATACGCACGGCAAAATTTACGAGGCATCAGCTGCTCAGATGTTTAACGTGCCTATTGAGCGTATCACCAAAGGTGATCCACTTAGACAAAAAGGGAAAGTTGCTGAGCTTGCGTTGGGCTATCAAGGTGGTAAAGGGGCACTTGTTCAGATGGGTGCCCTTGATATGGGCTTGGAAGAAGATGAGTTACCAGAATTAGTAGACGCCTGGCGTGAAGCCAATCCAGCTATCAAACAGTTTTGGTATGACGTAGAGCGTGCAGCTGTTAAGGCTTTGAAAGAGAAAACAACCGTCACGATGCAGCATGGGTTATCTTTCTTCTATCAAAGCGGTGTTCTTTTTATCCAACTTCCAAGTGGTCGAAAGTTAGCGTATGTGAAACCAAAGCTTGAAAAAGATGAGAAATTCAACAAACTTGGTGTGACTTATGAAGGGATTCAAGATGGTAAGTGGCAGCGTCTCAGAACATATGGCGGGAAACTGGTGGAGAACATTGTCCAGGCTGTTGCAAGGGATTGTTTGGCTGAAGCTTTAATTAGGCTAAAAGATTATGCCATCGTTATGCATGTACATGATGAAGCGGTGCTTGATGTACCTGAGAGTGTCTCACTCGAAGAAGTGGACCGTGTTATGGGGCAACCTGTTGATTGGGCGCCTGGGTTACCGCTCACGGCCGATGGGTTTGAAACGAAATACTATATGAAGGACTGATGAATGTGCTGATTATAGATGATTTTGATAAACAAGCACTTAAGGATGAAATTTTACTAAATCGAAAAATGAAGACATTAAGTGTTTCTCGTTCTCTCGAATTGGAGAAGCGAAAAAAGAATAAAAAGAATAATGAATTTATAAAGAAGATCTACAAGGTAAAGCGTATCCCGTGCCGAGTTGGTGACATCGTTATCGATTATGCCATTTATCAACAATTTTTGGAAAAGCTCAAAGGTTTTGACGTGAAAACCGTTGTTGCTAATCAAAGTGTTATGCTGTATTACTCAAAATCCTTATCAGATCATAAAGGAGAGCTGGAGCTGTTCGACCTAACTTATTACTTCGATCATTTTGAATCCCTGCCGAAGGCTGTTATCGATTATGGCTCGTAAAAAACGAAAGCCGAAATGGTACCTCTTATATCGAAAGGAAAACTATCATAACGTGTATTGCTATGAACCTTTGAGATGGTACGAGCTGAAAAGTCGATTAAAAAAAGGGTGGAAGGTCGTGAAGTAATGACAACTCTTAATCAAGACATGAATTTACTAAGCTTTGTAAATGATGATGTGTGGGAAGAGCTTGGTCGGCAACGTGAGAAGCGCGGTGTTCAACGCCAAATGAACGAAGAGTGGCTTCCTATTTTAGGGGAAGAGTTTGGCGAAGTGTGCCAGGCTCTTCAAAAAGATAAGGCTTGGAGCAAGCAAACGGATAAGGGTGATCTGTATGCTGAGCTCATCCAAGTAGCTGCAGTTGCTATGAGTTGGGCGGCTCAGGTTCGAGAGGGGAAACGTTAAATCGATAAGTTGGAGGTGAATTGATATTGTATATGTCATTTTGTCCCACGTGTAAATTTCAGACTTACAGCAGTAAAAAAGCTGCTAAAGATCACATTAAATTTAATTGTACATGCAAAACATCTTGGCGATTAAAAAAGGTGTTTTGCAAGAAAGTATAAAGGAGTAGAGCCGTATGGAATTAGCACCTAACCTTCGCATACAACATGACGGATCGCTCACGATTGCAACAGGGCGGAGTCGTAAAGAGACAAACTGGAAGAACAGAGAGATGCTTTGGTCGGAGCTGGTCGAGCGGCTCTCTCACACCAATCGAACAGGTGAAACGTATAACGAGTATAAGAAGTTGACCAAAGCCCAGCAAGACCAGATCAAGGATGTGGGTGGTTTTGTAGGTGGAACCTTAAAAGGTGGACGGAGGAAGACAGATGCTGTTAGTTGGCGTCAAGTGGTAACGCTTGATGCCGACCATATCAAGGGTGACTTATGGGCATCAGTTGAAATGTTTTGTGAGTTTGCTTGCCTTGCTTATTCCACCCACAAACACAGCGCTGATAGTCCACGCTTACGTTTAGTTATTCCTTTGTCTCGTCCAGTTACGCCTGATGAGTACCAAGCGGTTAGCAGACGAATTGCAGCGGATATCGGCATTGATTTCTTTGACGATACGACCTATCAACCACACCGTTTGATGTATTGGCCATCGACATCAAAAGATGGTGAGTTTGTCTTCCGCTTTCAGGATGATGAGTGGCTAGATCCGGACGAAGTGTTGTCACGTTATGAAGACTGGAGGGACCCTTCTTTTTGGCCAGAATCGTCTAGGATGCAACAAGCAAGAAAAAAGCTAGCTGACAAGCAAGGGGACCCACACGAAAAGCCAGGTATGGTTGGTGCGTTTTGCCGAACGTATTCGGTTGTTGATGTTTTAGAAAACATGTTGGCCGATGTGTATGAGACGACAGGTGATGGGCGATACACCTTTAAAGAGGGAAGCACAACCGGCGGTCTTGTTTTATATGATGGCGATAAATTTGCATACTCTCATCATGGAACGGACCCTGTGAGTGGGCTATTGGTAAATGCCTTTGACCTGTTGCGTATTCATAAGTTTGGCATGAGAGACGATGATGCAGCTCCGGGAACACCAACTGTGAAGCTTCCTTCTTACCAAGCGATGTTGGAATACGCACAAAAGGATAAAGCCGTTGCCCGAACACTAGGGGCTGAGCGTTTGCTTCAAGCCGAAGAAGAGTTCGGAGAGCTGCCAGATGACGTAAATTACGAATGGATGGAAAAGCTTGATGTAAAGAAAAATGGTGACATCTTAAGTACCGCACATAATATTATGTTGATTCTTCAGAATGATCCACGCCTTGCCAATAAAATTGCTTACAATAAATTTTCTTATCGCCCTGTCATCCGTGGTGACTTGCCTTGGCGAAAGAAGGATGAGGGGGAGCAGTGGCAGGATAGAGACGATGCAAGTCTACGAAACTACCTGGAATCAGTTTACACGATTACGGGCAATTCAAAAATCAATGATGCTCTTGTCGAGGTGCAGAACAAGAATGCATTTCACCCTGTTAGCGAGTATTTGGATGGATTGGAGTGGGACGGGCTGCCACGCCTGGATGCGCTTCTTATCGATTATCTAGGGGCAGATGATAGCAGATATATTCGAGCTGTCACACGAAAGATCTTTACTGCTGCTGTTGCTCGAATCTATCAACCTGGGTGCAAGTTTGACAATATCTTGGTCATGGTTGGACCACAGGGCGTAGGAAAAAGCTACATCATTAAAAAGCTTGGCCAACGTTGGCACTCTGATTCTTTAAATACGGTCATGGGCAAGGAAGCTTATGAACAGCTGCAGGGTGCCTGGTTAATTGAGATGGCTGAATTATCAGCTACACGTAAAGCAGAAGCTGAGGCGGTTAAGCATTTTATCTCCAAACAAGAAGATAGTTACCGTGTAGCTTACGGCCGTCAAGTGTCTGTCTTTCCACGTCAATGCGTGTTTTTCGGTACGACGAATGATAATACGTTTTTAAAGGATAGGACAGGTAATCGACGTTTTTGGCCAGTCGTTGTTCGAAAAAATGCCCCGAAAAAAAGCATTTGGAACGACATGAATCAGCACGAGATTGACCAGATTTGGGCAGAGGCTGTTTATTTCTATCAAGAAAAAGAGCCTCTGCCCTTAGGGAAAGAACTCGAACAGGAAGCATTGGAGATACAAGAAAGCCACACCGAAGAATCTGAAAGATTCGGCCTTGTGCAGGAGTATTTGGATCGACTTCTTCCCGATGATTGGGAGAGCCGAGATATAGCCGAACGCCGGCTCTTCCTTCACGGAAGTGACTTTGGTGAGGAAGAAGAGGGTGGATCGCCACGAGAAAAGGTGTGTGCTATTGAGGTTTGGGTGGAGCTGTTCCAGTCGGATCCCAAACAGCTCACGCCGATGATGAGCCGTGAAATCAATGATATTTTACGTCGTATGCCTGGCTGGACTGCGTATGGTAGTAAGTTGCGATTTGGGAAATTATATGGTCTGCAAAGGGCTTATGTTCGTGAACAGTAGACGGAGAATGGGGAATCGTTGAATGAACAATCTATTGAAAGGGTGATCTGGTATGAGAAATACACTTGGAGATTTGAATAACCATCTTTTCGAGCAACTAGAAAGGCTCAATGACGAGGATTTAAAAGGAGAAAAATTAAACGAGGAAATAAGTCGAGCAAAAGCTGTATCAGAAGTCGCTTCACAAATTATCAATAACGCAAACACCGTACTAAAAGCGAAAGTTGCCTATGACGAACATCTTGCAGTTAAGGCGGAAAAGCCCAAAATGCTTGAAGGGTGATTATTATGAGATTGCTAAATAAGGAGCAGCATGATTATTTACTTTCTATTTTACAAGGAAGATACAATGCTGAGCTAGCTCAGATGATGAATGAAAAATACGGTTTGTCACTGACAGCAAGACAACTAAGCACCTACAAGAAAAATCACGGATTGAAAAGCGGACTGACTGGTCATTTTCAGAAAGGGCACAATCCCGTTAATAAAGGAACAAAGGGGCTCTATAACGTAGGCGGCAATAAAACATCTTTCAAAAAAGGGCAAAAGGCTCATAATTATAAGCCGATTGGATATGAGCGGATAGATAGGGATGGCTATGTGTTAGTCAAAGTCCAGGATGATGGACCTTGGCACAAGCGGTGGAAGCACAAGCACAAAATAGTATGGGAAGAAACAAACGGTCCTATACCATCAGGGCATAAACTTTTATTCGCTGACCGAGATAAACAGAACATTTCATTAGACAACCTTATTCTTGTCAGTAATAAGCAAATGGCCACGTTAAACAAAAAGGGTCTTATTTCAAATGTCCCTGATTTGACAAGAACAGGCGTTATCCTAGCGGATATCTACCAGAAAATGAGCGAACGAAAAAAGGCGAAATGAGAGTAATTTAAATGTATTTTTCGGCGATTTCAAAACAAAAATTTACTAAAATAGGTGTTACCAAAATGGTCTAGGTGTTACCGGTAATTTTTGGTGGACAGTGTTACCGTAAAATTGTACCAATTGATGATTTATAGGATTTAAAGGATTTAGTGTTACCAATGTTACCAGAATTTTCGACTTTGGTAACACCCATGGTAACACCTTAAAGACTTATGTATCAAGGGATTCCCTATTACTGTTACCAATGTTACCAATATTACTATAGAGTATATAGAAATATAGAATATATAGAATATACGTAATATCTATATATTCTATAATACGTATATTACAGGTATATAGGGAATTTCGGTAACATTGGTAACACCCTATTTAAGCAAATTGGGATGTGAGCTTGGAATGCAGGAAAGCAGATTGGAACGGCGATTGAAAAATGAAGTGGAAAAGGTAGGAGGCATGGCGGTGAAATTCACGTCACCAGGTATGGCAGGTGTGCCTGATCGTCTCGTTCTTCTTCCTGGTGGTCGAGCAATCTTTGTCGAGATGAAAGCACCAGGCGAACCTCTTAGACCTCTTCAAGCAAAACGAAAAAAGCAACTGGAACGATTAGGCTTTCAGTCTTATAAATTAGATTCCGTTGAAGATATATTACGTTTTATTCAGGAGGTGCAACCGTGAAATTTAAGCCACACCCTTATCAAGAATATGCGATTGAACATGTTATCAAAAATCCAGCTTCAGGTCTTCTTCTTGACATGGGGATGGGGAAAACCGTTAGCACTTTAACGGCTGTGGCTGATTTGCTTCATGACTATTTTGATGTTTCAAAGGTGTTAGTCATAGCCCCTAAACGGGTGGCAGAAGATACGTGGAGCCGAGAAACGGAAAAGTGGGGTCATACCCAATACCTAAAAGTTTCAAAAGTGCTTGGATCTCAAAAGGAGCGAATCCGAGCTTTACTTGAACCAGCACACATTTATGTGACCAATCGCGAGAATGTAGAATGGCTTGTTGAATATTACAAGAAAAAATGGCCATTCGACATGGTGGTCATCGATGAGCTCTCAAGCTTTAAATCTTCTAAGTCAAAACGGTTTCGAGCATTACGGAAGGTTAGACCACTCATCAAACGGTTGGTGGGCTTAACAGGTACACCAGCACCGAATAGCTTACTAGACTTATGGCCACAAATGTATTTACTAGATGCCGGTGAGCGATTGGGTAAAACCCTAACCCAGTATCGAGATAAATACTTCCAAGCAGGTGCAAGAAATGGCCATATCGTTTATGAGTGGAAACTGAAAAATGGAGCTGAAGAAGCGATCCATGAGAGAATCGGCGATATATGCGTTTCGATGCAAGCGAAGGACCATCTGAATCTGCCTGACCGAGTGGATAATGTCATAAAGGTTCCAATGGATGAAAGAACAAAAGAAAAATACAAGCAGCTTGAGAAAGATTTGCTTTTACCTTTCGCGGATTCCGATGTGGTGGCTGATACCGCTGCTGTTTTGTCGAACAAACTTTTACAACTAGCGAATGGTGCCATTTACGATGAGAACAGGGATATCCAAATCGTGCATGATGAAAAGCTGAATGCCTTGGAAGAGATTCAGGAAGCGGCAAACGGAAAAAGCCTTCTTGTGTTTTACACGTATAAACATGATCTCGAACGGATCCAACAGCGGTTTAAGCAAGCCAAAACATTAGACACAAGCAAGGATATTCAAGATTGGAATAGTGGAAAAATTGAAATGCTTCTAGCGCACCCTGCTTCAGCTGGTCACGGATTAAACCTTCAAGATGGTGGCCACATCATCGTATGGTTCGGTTTAACTTGGAGCCTGGAATTGTATCAACAAGCAAATGCGCGATTAGACAGACAAGGACAAAAGCATAGCGTCATTGTGCACCATCTTGTCGCAGAAGGAACGGTCGATGAAGATGTGATGAGAGCTTTGGAAGGAAAAGCAGTCGGGCAGAACGCACTACTTGAAGCGGTTAAAGCAAGAATGGAGTTGGTTGAAAATGGATCCTAAAACAAGAGGACTTGTCATTGAGGTGGCAAAAGAAGCCATTAAAGAGTATGAGAATCAGAAGCAGGTAGCAGATAAACGCAGACACGACAACAGGCTTAGAAATATCAAGCTATTGTTGAAACACTATCGATCTTTCAAAAAGCATTGTGAAGAAGCCAAAGAAGATATCCCTGAATTGATGAAGGCGTTAGACTTGGATGATTTAAGCAAAGATGCGATTGAAATTAAATCAATTCTTTCCAACCGGAAACGGACCGCAGCCATGGTGGTATATATTGATCGGATGTTGGAGATTTATCGATTGAATTGTGAACAGTCTGAATCTCCTGAAGAGAAGCGAAGGTATCAAATCATCCACGATCTTTATCTCACGGACGTTAAAAAAAGTGCTGATGATGTTGGAAAAGGGCACTTTTTGAACAGAAGGACGGTATATAAAGAAGTCGATAAAACGTGCAAAGACCTGTCGGTATTGATGTTTGGCATTGATGGCGTTCGTTTTGAAAGAGTGTAAAGCAAGGCACAAAGAGGGCACACTTTACGGCACTTTTCCATGTTACTATGGTAGTAGCGAAAAATGTAAATCGGCGTCTAAGCACTCCTGGAATCGTATTAGTCGGACTAGTACAACCTCTACGGGGTGCTTTTTTTTTTAGGGAGGTGGATAGGATGAATAACCAAGTCGTAAGGTGTGATGATTGTGGACGGTCAACGAAGATGGCGCTACAGGTACGTAAGTATGGGCAGGGTATGCAAGAGACGTACTTCGAATGTGAACACTGTACCAAAAAGTACACATGCTATGTGACAGACGAGAGGGCAAGGAAGCTACAGAAAAAGTTACGTAACGAGAAGAACCCTGTGATTAAGTTTCAGCTTCAAGCAAAATTGCAGGAAAGAATGATTAAGTTGAAGCGCGAGTTGATGGACAGTGTGTAACTATTCTTCAAGCAAACGAGTTGGCGATAGAATTTACCACACTTCAGCATGGAGAAAATTAAGACGGGCTTACTACGGTAGTCAACACGGTATCTGTGAATGGTGTGGTAAGCCAGGGTACATTGTGGACCACATTGAAGAGATAACTGAAGAGAATGTAAACGATCCTTTTGTCACATTCAATTGGGAGAATCTTCAGCTGCTTTGTTTACCTTGTTCAAACAGAAAAACTTTTAAAAAACATTTTGCGATTCGTGAAGATGTTACGTTCGATGAATCAGGTCAGCTGGTGAAAAAAGAAAGTTATTAAATCTGATTGCGCTTACTCCCCCCTTTCTAAAATGGGTTTTGGGGGTCTCTGTTAAGCGAGCGCATAGGCTTGAATAATACACAGGTCATTTCACATAAGGGGGGGTTAAATCGAGATGGCAAAATTAGCGAAGGCAAAACAGGATGAACTGATCAAAGCTGAAATTGAGAAATTAGAAGAGATTTTTAAAGATTTATCCGAAGATAAACAAAAAGTTGCAAGTAGATTGATTGAAAGAGTAGCATTTATGACGATCACGCTTCAAATACTAGAAGATAATATCAAGACTAAAGGTCCCACTTATCTTTTTAAGCAAGGCTCTCAACAAATGATGGTTGAGAACCCGGCACAAAAATCATATAACGCTATGATCAATCGCTATACTGCTGCCTATGATAAACTGTTTAACCTCCTGCCAAAAGAAGGACCTGTTGATGAGGATGACGGATTTGAAAAGTTTGTGGATCGAAGATGAAACAATATCCACTGACATACAATCCGATTATTGAATATCATAATAAAATTCAGTCAGGTGAAGAAGTTGTTAGCAGAAAAGTGAAACGAGTCTATGAAAGGCTTGTTGACAATCTTCACAATGAAAATTTTATCTATGAATACCGTGCTGAACGAGGTAATCATGCGATAGAGTTTGTGGAGAATTTTTGTAAGCACTCGAAGGGAAAGATGGGCGGTCAACCTTTTATATTAGAGTTATGGCAAAAAGCTATGACTGCTGCTCTTTTTGGTTTTGTACACAAAATTGATGGTACTCGGCAATATCGTGAGTTTATTCTGATTGTTGCTCGAAAAAATGGTAAAAGTGCATGGGGATCAGCTATTGGACTATATATGCTTACAGCTGACGGTGAATCTGGTCCAGAAATCGTAAGTGCTGCAACAAAAAAAGACCAATCTAAGATTATTTGGTTAGAGTCAAAGCGCATGGTCAAAAAATCATCTATCTTGCGTAAAAGAATTCGTTCCCTAGTCGGTGAATTACTAGCTGATTTCAATGATGGTAGTTTTAGACCTCTTTCTAGTGATTCGAATTCATTAGATGGTTTAAATGTTCATTGCTCCTTGATTGATGAGCTCCATGCCATCGAGGATAAAAACCTATACGACGTCATTGTGGACGGAATGAGCGCAAGGGAACAACCCATCTCCATCATCACAACAACAGCAGGAACGGTAAGAGAAGGAATTTTTGACGTGAAGTATGACGAAGTGGAGCGAATCATTAATGGTTATGATGATCCAAACGGATACAAAGATGACCAGGTGTTACCGATCGTCTACGAACTGGATAAGAGAGAAGAATGGACTGATCCCGAAAAATGGAAGAAAGCAAACCCAGGGCTTGGAACAATCAAAAACATAGAAGAGTTAGCAAGAAAAGTAAATAAAGCTAAATCGAATCCTTTGTTGGTGAAAAACTTACTGACAAAGGATTTTAATATTCGCGAAACAGCAAGTGAAGCATGGCTGACGTTTGAACAGCTGGATAATAAAGCTGTTTTTGACATTTTAGAATTAAAACCTAATTACGGAATTGGTGGAGCCGACTTATCTTCCACAACCGATTTGACGTCTGCAAATGTTATTTTTATGTTGCCGAATGATCCTCATATTTACGCAAAACATATGTACTGGCTTCCAGAAGATCTACTCGAAAAAAGAGTACATGAAGATAGAGTTCCTTACGATATATGGAAAGAACAGGGTTTTTTACGTACAACACCTGGTAACAAGGTCCATTATAGATTTGTGACAGAATGGTTTTTAGAGATGCGCGATGAATATGGTCTTTATTTACCTTGGATCGGATACGATAGTTGGTCTGCTACGTATTGGGTAGAAGAAATGCAAGGCTATTTTGGTAAAGAATCTATGATACCAGTTATTCAAGGGAAGAAAACATTGTCCGGGCCAATGAAGTCAATGGGAGCTGACTTGGAAGCAAATAGAATCAATTACGGCAATAATCCAATTACAAAATGGTGTTTATCCAATACTTCAGTGGAAGTCGATAAAAATGACAACATTCAGCCTAGTAAAGGTAAGCAGCAGAAAAAGAGAATTGATGGTACAGCATCTATGCTTAACTCTTATGTTATTTTACAAGATAAAATGAGTGACTACATGAACATGATTTAAAGGAGGTGAGGAAACTGGGAATTTTTGATTGGATGTTCGGTAAAAAGATAGTCCAACCTCAAACGTCGACTAAGCTGAAGCTAATACACGATGTAGGAGAAGGGTTTTACAATTTTGGTGGTGACATCTATAAGAGTGATATTGTTAGAGCTTGCATTCGACCAAAATCGAAAGCGATTGGAAAGCTGATTGCTAAACATATAAGAGACAATGAGAGTGGATTTAAAGAAAATCCCGACGTTAATATTCGATTTTTGCTAGAAGATCCTAATCCATTAATGTCGGGACAAATGCTTCAAGAGAAACTTGCAACTCAACTTGAGCTAAATAACAATGCATTTGCGCTAATTAAACGAGATGAAGAGATGTTTAGGCCATATGAAATCTATCCTGTTCCTGCTGTCGCAATTGAATTACTTGAAGGACCTCACGGAGATATGTATTTGAAATTTCAATTTCATGATGGTAAGCAAATGACGGTTCCTTATGCAGACATCATTCACTTAAGGCAAGATTTTAATAGTCATAACGTTTTTGGTGATGCACCTGGTCCTGCACTTGCTCAGTTGATGGAAGTCGTTACTACGATAGACCAGGGCATTATAAAGGCGATCAAAAATAGTGCTATTATCAGATGGATTTTGAAATTTAAAAGCGTCCTTAAACCACAAGATATTGATATGCAAGTTGATGAATTTGTAGAAAACTATCTAAATATCGAAAAAAATGGAGGTGCAATCCCTTCTGATCCGCGCTATGACCTTGAACAAGTTAAGCCAAAAAGTTATGTTCCCGACGACAAGCAAATGAGCACAACAACAGAACGAATTTATAATTTTTTCAATACGAACAGAAAGATTGTGCAAAGTATCTATGATGAGAATGAATGGAACGCTTACTATGAATCTGTCATTCAACCAGTCGCCATGCAGCTTTCCGGTGAATATACCCGAAAGCTTTTTTCACGTCGAGAAAGAGGTCATGGCAACAAAATTATTTTTGAGTCGTCCGCTCTTCAGTATGCATCGATGCGAACCAAAATGTCACTTGTTCAAATGGTCGATCGGGGGTCAATGGTGCCTAACGAATGGCGTAAAATACTTAACCTTGGACCTATTGAAAATGGGAATAAGCCGATTCGTCGATTGGATACCGCAGAAGTGAAAACGCCTAACATTGACGTTAAAGGGGGTGATGATGATGGACAAAACAGAAAAAAGGGAGATTCTGACGACGAAGATTGAACTTCGAGAAGAAGATGATGGGAAACGCATAATCAGCGGTTATGCTGTGAAATGGGAAAAGAAATCACAGGTGCTTGGCTATTTTCGTAAGTTTCGCGAACAGTTCAAAAAAGGTGCGTTTACTGATTCTCTTGAGAAAGATGATCAGCGTTTTTTATGGTCTCATGATACAAGTAAAGTTTTGGGGCGCACAAAAAACGGAACGTTACGCCTAAACGAAGATGAAATTGGTTTGCGGTTTGAATTAGAAATACCAAAAACTACACTTGGAAACGACACTTATGAATCTATAAAACGTGGCGATGTGGACGGTGTGAGTTTTGGTTTTAGAATGGAAAGTCACGAGATTGAAGAACCGGATGATGATTTAGTTCTTCGTACAGTGACTAAAGCAAAATTATTAGAGGTCAGTGCTGTTGCTTTTCCAGCCTATCCCGATTCGGAGGTGAGCGCTCGTGGTTACGATCCAATGAAACAGTACGTGGAAGAAACACAAGAATTAAGATCGAAAATTTATATCCTAAATAACTTATAGGGGGAACCTACTCATGAATCGTATTAAAGAAATTCTTAAACGCAAAGCTGAAATTAATGACATGTTGAAAGATGAAAAGCGCTCTGCGGAGTTAAATTACAAGGAACTTGAAAAAGAAGTTCGCGAATTAAATGAGGAATTAGAAGAGCTGCAAACACGCGAACGACTGCTAAATGAAACAAAGAATATTAATAGCGGCAATGGAGAGACACGCACTGTAGAAACCTTTAACGCTGAAGGTAAAAAGGAAGAAAAAAGAAAGGATGAATTAGGAACTGGATCGCTAGAGTACAGAGAGGCATTCATGGATTTCGTTCTTCGCGGTAAGAAATCAGATGTCTTGGAAACACGTGCAGCTGGTACGACAATGACAACCGATGTCGGCACTGTCATTCCACAAACGATAATTAATCGCATCATCGAAAAGATGAAATCATATGGAATGATTTATTCTCGTATCACTCAAACAAACATTAAAGGCGGCGTGTCCATCCCAACAAGTGATGTCAAGCCTGTTGCAACGTGGCAAGATGAAGGAACAGTTTCTCCAAAACAAAAGAAGGCAACTGGAGAAATCACGTTCTCTTATCACAAGCTTCAATGTCGTGTAGCGGTTACCCTTGAAGCTGACACAGTATCATTAGATATCTTCGAATCTAGCCTTATTGATAACATTTACGAAGCTATGATTGTGGCTCTTGAACAAGCTATCATTTCGGGAACTGGTGTGAAACAACCACTTGGAATCGTGAATGATACGCGTGTGACAAACTCCGTAACGCTTCTTGAAGGAGATTTGACGTCTTATTCTAAATGGGCGGAAACTTCTTCGAAGCTGCCACTTTCTGCTGAAGGTAAAGTTGTTCTGATAATGACGCATTCTGACTTTGAAAAATACATTGTTGGTATGGTTGATGCAAATGGACAACCTGTTGCACGTGTGACAGACGGCCTTGACGGGAAGAAAAATCGTCGTTTCTTAGGGTA
Organism: Halalkalibacterium ligniniphilum; assembly: GCF_000334155.1. GTDB lineage: Bacteria > Bacillota > Bacilli > Bacillales > Bacillaceae_D > Halalkalibacterium > Halalkalibacterium ligniniphilum. The sequence goes on from NZ_ANNK01000054.1 coordinate 73,726, forward strand.
TGAAGTTATCGTTGTGGAAGAGTATCTGCCAACTTTTACAGGTGCAGCAGACAATGCCACGTTCGGGATCTTCGTGAATTTGAAAGAGTACATGTTGAATTCGAACCTTGCTTTCCGTTACAAGAAATATTTTGATGAAGAAACGGATGAGTTTATCCACAAAACAACTCTTATCGCTGATGGTAAGCTTGCTGATGCTCAACACGTAATGCTATTGAATAAAGCACCGGCTGTTTAATAAATTATTAATTTAAAGGAGGAAGTTAAAAATGGAGAATAAATTGAAAGTAGTTGCACCGTTTCGTGATAAGTTGGACAGTGAAAAAGAATACAGTGTGGGCGACTTCTACGAGCATGAAAATGCAGATAGAGTCGCTTTTTTAGTTGAGAGAGGATTTTTAGAGGAAAAAAGCAAGCAACCACCGCATGGTGAGGGTAAAAGCGAGGGTGAAAAAGACCAAAAGACTGATGATCCCCCAGATGAACTAAAAGAATTAGGAAGTGGTTGGTATGAACTTCCTAACGGTGAAAAAGTTCAAGGTAAAGATAAAGCAATGGAGGCTCTTGCTGCAATAGAAGGCGGTGAGTAACATGCTTCAAGAGATAAAAACGGCTCTTCGTATTTCAAACAATGCGTTTGACGGTGAAATAGAAGATATGATTGCTGAGGCTCGTATGGATTTAATCCAATCGGGCCTATCTTCTGACGTTGTTAATAAAGCAATTGAACCCGATCCACTAATCAAACGAGCAATTAAGACCTATTGTAAAGCGAATTTCGGATTAGACAGTCCAGATGCTGAGCGTTTTCAAGCTTCGTATGAAATGTTGAAGCAGCATCTAAGCTTGGCAGGTGATTACAATGGCCGCCAACTGGTCTGATGTTATTCACTTAATCGAATTGACCGAAGGAACGGATGAGGAAGGCTTTGCTACTATCGTTCCTGGACAACCGAAAAAAGTTTTCACCAACAAAATGAGTGTTCGTTCGCAAGAATATTACATGGCCAAACAAAGCGGTATAGAGCTCTCTCTAATGTTTGAGGTACGTTCGATTGATTATGAGGGTGAAAAACAGTTGTCGTATAATTCTTTGGATTACATTGTGGAACGAACATATGAAAAAGGTGAATTCGTCGAGCTTGTCTGCAAGCGAAGAGGTGATGACCATGCAAATTGATTTCGAAGGTCTTGATGAGTTAATTGCTCAAGTAGAGAATTTAGAACGAGGATCACAAAGAATTAAGAATCAAGCCCTTATTCGTGGTGGTGATCTACTCAAAGAACGAATTGAGGCAGAGGTTTATTCTCACGGCTTAAGTAGAAAAAGCGGTCAAGCTCAGGAATCTATTGTTCGTACGAATCCCAAAAATGATGAATTATTTGTTGGTACAAAAGGTGGAGCACAGCAACCAGGCTTTTACCTGTACATGCATGAGTTTGGTTACTTTAATGTCAGAGCAGGTCGTTTTATAGCTCCAAGACCACTTGTTTCAATTGTCTTTCAAAACAGCACTAATGATATTCTACGTGTTCAAGCAGACGAACTGAGAAAGGGGCTGGGGCTGTGAGTTTAAACAAATTAATCATGGATACCCTTTCCCCACTAAATGTTCCAGTTTCTCAAGCGAATTATAACAATACAGCTGATACGTATATTGTGTTTGTAGAGTATAATCAAGCAGCGTGGCTAAGTGCTGACGATGATGAAAAATTCACAAAACACTTCTTTCAAGTCGATGTGTTTTCGTCCGGCAACTACATGCAGCTTGTGAAAGACATCAAACGATTGATGAAGAAAGTTGGGTTTGGTCGCATGTTTGAGTCCGAAACCTACGATGAGGATATGAAAAAATTTAGGAAAATTATACGTTTCAGCTATATTAGCGCTTCTGAATAGATGCGCTTATTTTTAATTTAAGGAGGAAATAAATTATGGCAATTAAAGGCCTTAAAAATTTACACTATGCAATCATCACTGCTGAAAGTGACACGGAAACAACTTACAGTGAAGTAAAACCTCTAGGTCCAGCAATAGCATTTAACATTCAACCGTCAATCAACCGTGCTAATTTACGTGCCGACGATCAAGTATTGTTTTCAGATACTTCAAAAGGACCAATTGCTGTTACGTTGAATACCGCTTATTTAGATAAACAAGTAGAAGCTGATTTATTAGGGAAAACAGTCCATGCAAACGGTCTATCATCTGACAACGTAAATGATGATGCGCCATACGTTGCGATTGGTGGACAGGCAGAGGATGCACGTGGCGGTGCCGAGTTCTTTTGGATTTATCGTGTAAAGTTTGCACCAGCTGAAGAAAACAAAGAAACGAAGCAGGAGACGCCAACCTACCAAACACCAAATCTCACAGGAGAGGCTATTCCACGTATGCATGATGGGGAAGAAAAGTTGAAAGCGTGGGATGGAGATTCAACCATTACTGACAAGAGTGTGTTTGACAAATGGTTTACGGAAGTAATCGATAAAAACTGGGTTCCAACGGTTTAATGGAGGTGTTTATAGCCTATGAAAATTGAGTTATACATTGATGGTGAAAAGAAGCTATTTATGGTTCCTTTTGTCCCTATGCTAGCGAAAAGAAAGTATTTAGAGATTGAAGCAAAGAAAGAAGAAAAGGGTGATGCTACATCTGGTTATACCATTGATGAGTTTGACGAAATGTGTACGATTCTTACGGACGTTGTGTTTCAAAAACAATTCACCTTGGAACAATTAATAGCTGGTGCAAGTGAAGAATATGCAAACGAAAAGCTTCTCGAAGCCGTTTTTGGAATAAAGCCGGAAAGAGAACTAAGAGAAGGTGAAGAGGGAAACGAGAAGGGGGAGTGACATTTGTTGAAATGTTCGCTTCCCTTAAATCCATTTACAAGCAAATGATGTTCCCGAAAAATCCATATGCACCTAAGTGGGCGCTATCTGAAATTGATCAGATGGACGTCCACTTTTTTTATGAATTGATGAATGATGTGGACGGACAATCGCCTGGTAATCAAGAGGTTTACTTAAGTGATGTTTGGTAATGAAGGGCAGGTGAGAACATGAGCTCACAAGAGGTCGGAACACTAAGGACTAGGCTGTCGTGGGAAGATGAAGGGACAACTAGAGGGTTAAAAGGATTTAAAGATGATTTACGTGGTTTACGGTCTGAAATGAATGCGGCTCGATCAAATGGTCGAGAGTATTCAAATAGTTTGAGAGGTTTGCGTGAACAATCGGACATTTTAACAAGACGTTTATCTGTTCAAAAAAGAGAGGTCACTGAGCTTCGCAGACGCTATGAAGAGTCACGTCGAGTTAAAGGTGAGAACGCACAGCAGACTAAAAACTTATCAAACCAATACAATAATGCTATAGCTGCCATGAACCGAACGGAACAACAGTTAGGACGAGTGACAAACCAAATTAACCAACAAATCGACCCCTGGCGTCGATTAGGTCAAAGTGCCGATGAGATGGGCAAGAAGATGGAAACAATTGGACGTGGCATGACTTCCTTCGGCCGATCTTGGTCTTTACGTGTTACCGCACCTATCCTTGGTGCAGGTGCAGCCGCTTTGAAAGTGGGCATGGATTTTGAACAAGGCATGTCAAAGGTCCAAGCTCTCACAGGCGCTACAGGGCAGACGATGGAAAGTCTTTCTGAGCAAGCAAAAGAACTAGGTGCTACGACTCGTTTTACAGCTACCCAAGCGGCAGACGCTATGGGTTTTTTAGGTATGGCTGGTTGGGAAGCGCAAGAAATCATGGCAGGGATGCCAGGTCTTTTAAGTTTAGCGGCATCTGCAAGCATGGATCTTGGTCGTGCAGCTGATATCACATCGAACATTATGAGTGGCTTCAATATCGCCGCCGCTGAATCTGGTAGAGTCTCAGATATTTTGGCTCATGCTGCCAGTAGCGCCAATACAGACGTTGAGCAGCTAGGCGAAGCCATGAAATACGTTGCACCGATGGCGAATGCACTCGGTATCTCTATTGAAGATGCAACAGCCGCAATGATGGGTGTAGCTGATGCTGGTCTCCAGGGCTCGATGGGTGGTCGTGCTTTTGCAACAAGTTTAACAAGACTTGCCTCACCGACAGCAGCAATGGAAAAAGAAATGAAAAGGTTGAACCTTTCTTTTTTTGATAGTGAAGGTGCTATGAAGCCTCTACCAGACATTATCCAAGGTATCGAGAAAGCTACATCTGATATGAATGAACAAACAAAAGCTACTACTCTTTCCACATTATTTGGCGCAGAAGCACAGAAGCATTGGGCCGTATTGTTGGAACAGGGTTCAAAGAACATAAGAAACAACACAAAAGAATTGGAAAATAGTGAAGGTGCAGCCCAACGAATGGCAGATACGATGTCAGATAATGCTAAAGGTGCCATCATCGAGTTTCGTTCAGCTCTGGAAGGTATCGGAATAACTCTTTCCGAGCACATGATACCTGTATTTACGGATATGGTAAAACAGGCAACAGACCTTGTACGGCGATTCGGCGATTTGGATGAGGAATCACAAAAGCAAATTATTAAATGGGCGCTTGTAGCTGCTGCAATTGGTCCTGTGAGTATAGGACTTGGTGGCATGGTTACAACAATGGGTGGTTTGTTAAGAGTGGTAGGTTTTGTGTCGGGTGCAATATCTGGAGCGGGAGGTCTAGCTGCTGTATTAACAGCGTTAACTGGTCCTGTTGGGTTAACGGTTGCTGCTATAGGCGCATTAAGCTATGGGGTTTACAGATACGTAGATGCACAACGCGAAGCGAGAGAGGTTAGTATAGAAAGTGCAAAATCTATGCTTGAGCAAGCAGATGCAGTAGAAGTGAATGTTGCGCGCTATGATGAGCTACATCGTAAAAGCCGATTAACCTCTGATGAAATGGGCAGATTGCTTGATATTCAAACGGATCTTAATTCTGCACAGGATCCAGATCGCGTCGCTAGATTGCAGGAACAATATGACTTACTACGTGAAAAAAGTGGTCTGACAAATGAAGAACTGTCGGAAATGCTCGGTTTGAATGATGAAATTATCGGACAATCTCCTATGGTTGAGCAGTCATTCACCAATAAAGGTAATGCAGTTATTACAGCAACGGACGCTGTACACGACTATATTCA
>NZ_ANNK01000055.1 GCF_000334155.1 Halalkalibacterium ligniniphilum
CCAATACAGACGTTGAGCAGCTAGGCGAAGCCATGAAATACGTTGCACCGATGGCGAATGCACTCGGTATCTCTATTGAAGATGCAACAGCCGCAATGATGGGTGTAGCTGATGCTGGTCTCCAGGGCTCGATGGGTGGTCGTGCTTTTGCAACAAGTTTAACAAGACTTGCCTCACCGACAGCAGCAATGGAAAAAGAAATGAAAAGGTTGAACCTTTCTTTTTTTGATAGTGAAGGTGCTATGAAGCCTCTACCAGACATTATCCAAGGTATCGAGAAAGCTACATCTGATATGAATGAACAAACAAAAGCTACTACTCTTTCCACATTATTTGGCGCAGAAGCACAGAAGCATTGGGCCGTATTGTTGGAACAGGGTTCAAAGAACATAAGAAACAACACAAAAGAATTGGAAAATAGTGAAGGTGCAGCCCAACGAATGGCAGATACGATGTCAGATAATGCTAAAGGTGCCATCATCGAGTTTCGTTCAGCTCTGGAAGGTATCGGAATAACTCTTTCCGAGCACATGATACCTGTATTTACGGATATGGTAAAACAGGCAACAGACCTTGTACGGCGATTCGGCGATTTGGATGAGGAATCACAAAAGCAAATTATTAAATGGGCGCTTGTAGCTGCTGCAATTGGTCCTGTGAGTATAGGACTTGGTGGCATGGTTACAACAATGGGTGGTTTGTTAAGAGTGGTAGGTTTTGTGTCGGGTGCAATATCTGGAGCGGGAGGTCTAGCTGCTGTATTAACAGCGTTAACTGGTCCTGTTGGGTTAACGGTTGCTGCTATAGGCGCATTAAGCTATGGGGTTTACAGATACGTAGATGCACAACGCGAAGCGAGAGAGGTTAGTATAGAAAGTGCAAAATCTATGCTTGAGCAAGCAGATGCAGTAGAAGTGAATGTTGCGCGCTATGATGAGCTACATCGTAAAAGCCGATTAACCTCTGATGAAATGGGCAGATTGCTTGATATTCAAACGGATCTTAATTCTGCACAGGATCCAGATCGCGTCGCTAGATTGCAGGAACAATATGACTTACTACGTGAAAAAAGTGGTCTGACAAATGAAGAACTGTCGGAAATGCTCGGTTTGAATGATGAAATTATCGGACAATCTCCTATGGTTGAGCAGTCATTCACCAATAAAGGTAATGCAGTTATTACAGCAACGGACGCTGTACACGACTATATTCAATCCTTACGCGATATGGCACTGGAAGAATTGCAGGTTGAACGTTTGCAAGCTTTAGAAAACGAAGCTCAAATGCTGAAAGACAACAACAAATTAAGAGAAGAGCTTGTTGTTATTGAAAGAACCTTCAGCGAGCTTCTTGATTATAGAAATATGAAAGAAGATGAAGCTAATGCTCGCCTTGATGAACTTAACGAAAAGAGAAGAAATGGCTTACTTACTCAACAAGAAATGTCAGAAGTGGAGCATGAAATTTGGTTTTTAGAGCGTGTTATTAACGATGAGGTATCCGACCAACTTTCAAATTTACAGAAACAACGTGAAGAAATTGCTGGGAAATTAGCGCAGAATGAAGAAGAGCTTGCAAAGCTTTATCAAATTGACGAAGCCATTTCAGGGATTCTTCTTAAAGAGCTTGACATTAATGAAGCTGGGAAAGAAGGTCTTACTGTTGCGGATGAGAATCTAGCAAAGTTACGTGAACAAAAAGCTGAAATAGAGGAACAGATACGAAGAGAAGGTGATAAAGGGAACGTACTACAGGACCAAATCACTTATCTTGACCGTCAAATTGCACAGCATGAATCTGTCATTCAACGCATAGAAAGAGAAACAAGACTAGCGTCTGATTTAGTCCGTGAGACTGAACGTTATGAGAGTCAAGTCCGACATGTAAATGATGTTTTAAGTGCTCAAGAACGGCAGCTACAAGGCAATAACCGAGTGGTTGATGAAGGCACTGGTAAGGCTAGGGAGCTGACTGATGAACTAGGTAAAGATGTTCGAAAAGAAGTCGATGTGGACGACAGGGGTACAGCTGCTAGGATTCAAGAGGAAGCAGAAAGAAGTGCAACCAAACGTGTCACACTTAGTGCCGTTTGGTCAAACGTTACATCCGGACTTACGGCAGCTCTTGCTAATTTTAGAATACCAGGTTTTGCATCAGGGACAAACTTTGCACCTGGTGGACCTGCTTTAGTTGGTGAAGAAGGTTTTGAGCTTGCGAGACATGGTAATAGATGGTCGATGCTTGATTTCGGTATTACTAATTTACCTCGTGGTACACAAGTATTTACGCACGACGAGTCGAAGGATATTCTCAGAGCTTTGAATCAAATTCCGGCTTTTGCGACTGGTGCAAGCCCAGCTGGTGAAGCACAACGCGTAATTGATCAATTAAATAACAGACAGGTGAATCTTTCTTCTAACCGATTGTCAAATGCATTAAGTGGTGTTCATACAAACGGTTCTGAACCAATTGTGATTGAGGTTCCTATCTATTTAGATGGTAGACCAATTGCAAAAGCAACAGCGCCATATATGGATGAGGAAATGGCCAACATGAAAAGAAGAACAAATCGTTCAAGGGGGAGGGGATAAAGTTGCCTACATTTAATGGAATTGATTTAAGAAAGTGGTTTGTTGTTGGGGAAAAAGTGAGGCCACTTGCCCCTCCAATTCAAAATCGATTGATTGAGGTACCTGGCCGAGATGGTAGTTATAGTTTTGGACACAAACTTGGCGTGAGGGAAATCTCCATACCAGTTGGTATTTTTGCGAAAACACGTGAGGAGAAGCTAAAAAAAGCAAGAGAAGTAATTGGATTCCTTGTTACAAAAGAACCAAAGCCACTATGGTTTCGAGACGAGCCAAATGTTTTCTACAAAGCGAAATTAAGCGGTGAAACTAATTTAGAAGAGTTTATGCGAACAGGGCAGACAACTCTTCTTTTTATTTGCCCTGATCCATATAGGTATGACGCAATCGAGAAAACAGAGTTCTTTGTGAACGACCAACTGTTTATTACGAATGACGGTACCGCAAATACGAAGCCGATTTTCAGAGCAGCTATTAAACAAGCAAGTACCTACTTTTCTATTAAAAATCAACATGATAAAACCATTCGAATTGGAGCTCCAGCAACAGTGGAACAAACAGAAATGGTTCGTGAAGAACTCGTGTTTCAAGACAACATGAATTCTACCGCAAGCTGGCAAACAGCGGATCGAGCCGATAATGGATATGTGGCTGGGAACATGGCTGCTGATTCAAATGGTTTCTATCCGGAATCTTTCGGTGATCCGATTGAACCACATCGTTGGCAAGGTCCTTCTCTAAAGAGAGCTATCGGATACTCTTTGCAAGACTTTCAAGCAGATATAAAAGTGGAAAATCTGAATGTAGACTTCGAGGTTGGTATGATCGAAATTTATCTACTTGATGCGAACAATAACACCGTTGCAAAAATCGGCATCGAAGATGTGTGGCGTGGCACCGAACAAATGATAGCAAAGTCGCAACTCGGGGGAACAAACGGTAAGTGGGTATTTCAAGAATTTCCTTCGATTGGAAATGAAACAGGTTGGAATAACTTCAACGGATTGTTGCGAATCAGTCGTGTGGGCAGACAATGGGAAATGTATGTGGCTCGATTCAGTCCTTCGGGCATTCATCTGACAAGGCGTTATTTTAGCTTTAATGATGTTGCAGGGAGTTATATGGTTCCAATTACACAGATTCAAGTAGCGACAAGGTCATTTCCGTTAAGGGTTCCAACCGAAATGAGGGTCAAAGAAATTAAAATCTTTCGTATTAATCAACCGCAACCAGTTCAAGAAATTCCACTCGCTGTTCAGCCAGGCGATGTGATTGAAATCAATACCGAAACGTCGAATCTATTATTAAATGGAGAGTCAAGGGTTGATTTGTATGAACTATCAACAGATTTTTTTGAAATAGAACAAGGGATTAATAGTTATGAACTTTATCCTAAAGGCATTGCCGATGTGGAAGTTAGGTATAGAAGAAAGTGGCTGTAAAAGGAGGAAAAAAGAGTGGTAAATAATCGATTATTAAGAGAGTCTAATCCAACGCCTGGAACAAACCCTGGCTTCCTTCCACAGCATCGAGTAGAAGGTGCAAATCACTACGAAGAGACGCGAGGAAGAAACGGTGCTCTGAAACAATACATTGTGGACGTTAATGGCAATCCTATTAGTTCCGCAAATCCTCTTTCCGTTAATGTGGGAAATTTTCCTACCACACAAA
>NZ_ANNK01000056.1 GCF_000334155.1 Halalkalibacterium ligniniphilum
TCGGTGATCCGATTGAACCACATCGTTGGCAAGGTCCTTCTCTAAAGAGAGCTATCGGATACTCTTTGCAAGACTTTCAAGCAGATATAAAAGTGGAAAATCTGAATGTAGACTTCGAGGTTGGTATGATCGAAATTTATCTACTTGATGCGAACAATAACACCGTTGCAAAAATCGGCATCGAAGATGTGTGGCGTGGCACCGAACAAATGATAGCAAAGTCGCAACTCGGGGGAACAAACGGTAAGTGGGTATTTCAAGAATTTCCTTCGATTGGAAATGAAACAGGTTGGAATAACTTCAACGGATTGTTGCGAATCAGTCGTGTGGGCAGACAATGGGAAATGTATGTGGCTCGATTCAGTCCTTCGGGCATTCATCTGACAAGGCGTTATTTTAGCTTTAATGATGTTGCAGGGAGTTATATGGTTCCAATTACACAGATTCAAGTAGCGACAAGGTCATTTCCGTTAAGGGTTCCAACCGAAATGAGGGTCAAAGAAATTAAAATCTTTCGTATTAATCAACCGCAACCAGTTCAAGAAATTCCACTCGCTGTTCAGCCAGGCGATGTGATTGAAATCAATACCGAAACGTCGAATCTATTATTAAATGGAGAGTCAAGGGTTGATTTGTATGAACTATCAACAGATTTTTTTGAAATAGAACAAGGGATTAATAGTTATGAACTTTATCCTAAAGGCATTGCCGATGTGGAAGTTAGGTATAGAAGAAAGTGGCTGTAAAAGGAGGAAAAAAGAGTGGTAAATAATCGATTATTAAGAGAGTCTAATCCAACGCCTGGAACAAACCCTGGCTTCCTTCCACAGCATCGAGTAGAAGGTGCAAATCACTACGAAGAGACGCGAGGAAGAAACGGTGCTCTGAAACAATACATTGTGGACGTTAATGGCAATCCTATTAGTTCCGCAAATCCTCTTTCCGTTAATGTGGGAAATTTTCCTACCACACAAAGTATTACTGGAAGTGTGGATGTGAATAATTTTCCTGCTTTACAACAAGTAGCAGACACTGATGTCTTAGCTGAATTGCTCTTGCAAAAGGAAGAGCTGCAAGCGATTGAACAGAAGTTAAACGGCACACTGGATATTCAAGTAATTGGGAGTAAAACACAATTGGCAGTAACTGATGCCAGCGATAGCAGTTTGGTAGATGCTGGTACAAGTAACACAGTAACCATTTTGTCAGCCAGTGGGACTATAGCCAAACTCGAGTGGATTTATATTCATATTCCTGCACCTACAGGAGCAACAACTGGTGACCATAGCGTTGTAGTCGGCATTGAGGACACACTTACAAGAAGTAGGTTTATATCCTTACAGGCTCAATTTAATAAGGGGATAGAGATAGGTCCGATGAACTTTTCTGGAAATGCAATGTCTCATTCTATAGAAAGTCCTGCTATGTTGAGAGAGTTTCTAGGGCGAGGTGTTCATTTTGGAGATACTACAAATAAAAGTCTTAGAGTTACCTACAATAATAATACGGATGTAACTCAATCAAATACTAGAATGATTAGGGTACGATCAATACAGGAAGCGGTGATACAGTAATGGAACTAAGAGAATCGAAAGTTAATGACATTTTCGAAGATGACGGAAGAACATTTATCGTTACTGAAAAAAGAGAAAGTGCTGAAGGTCAGCTAGTGGTTATTACGAAAGAGGAGGCTACTTCAACTAACTCATAAGCCCGTATAGTTGAATAAAGGTCAATCGAAAAAAAGCAGAAAAATGGTGTATTTTGTTTGAATTTAGAAGGGATATAATACTCATCTGGAGAAGAGTATGTATGAGGGGTGATTATATGAGTATTGATGAAATCATCGAATTGCTTGAAGAAGGAGACCATACTATTCATTTGGCTTATGATGATAAAGTCAAGAATGATGTAGTATTATATGGGGCTGTAGAAAAGAAAGGTGCCTCAAATGGTTTAGACCGTCATGAATTTGCGTTCAGAGCTAGAGAAGAAAAAGAAGAGCTGTTAAAAAGAGTTTCTGAGATATTAGTGAGAACTTAGTAAAAAAAGAGCCAACAGATTAATTACTGTTAGGCTCTTTTTCATACTTTATTAAGTCTCCAGGAGTTACATCTAAATAGTCACATAGCTTATCAAGTAGCTCTTTAGGATATTGTTTGTTCTCGTCGGTATAAAAGGTTCTAACAGATTCGTAGCGGTAGCCAATGTCCTTTGAAACTTTCAAGACTGACAAATTCCTCTCGTCCAGTATCTCTTTAAGGTTAGATTTAATAGTCATGGTATCCCTCCTAACTATCATTATACACGAAAAACGTGTAATTTGTCCTATTTACTCGAAAAAAGTGTAATGTTACTCTTTAATTACACGAAAAACGAGTAACGAGGGGATGACATCATGAACTTATCAACACTATGGGAAATGTACGAACAGGACAAAACACTCGAGGCCTATTCAAAGCAAACGTTAAAAGCCTACAAGCTACAGTATAAAATGTTGGTCGAACATTTAGAGGACATGGATGCAGATGAAGTAACAGTGTTCCATTTAAAGGGCTATCTATCTGAACAACAGAAACGACTAAAAACAAGCTCTTTTCAGCACCGTTGCAAGTTCATACGTGGCTTCTTTAGATGGGCGCATGAATATGGACTAATTGAAACGAACCCTGCTTTTAAAATCAAAATGCCAAAAGATCAAAAACGTATCCCTAAATTTCTCAAAGAAGAAACTCTTGAGCTCTTGCGTATTAATTGCAGAACAGCACTGGAAGGTGCATTGATTGAATTTATGTATTCTGCTGGTGTCCGTATTGGAGAAATCTACAATCTCAATCGAAAAGATTTCAACTTTACTGATCGCTCTGTGATCGTAAATGGTAAGGGAGATAAAGAACGTGAAGTCTACTTCAGCAAGAGAGCAGAGATATGGATCCAACGTTATTTCGATGAAAGGCTAGATGATGAAGAGTGCTTTATCTGTACTCAAAGAAAGCCACATAACCGCATGAGCATTGCTCAAATTAGATGGATTATTAAAAAACTAGCAAAACGTGCAGATGTGGACGAGAACGTGTATCCTCACAAGCTGAGACATACGTACGCTACACACTTGGTCAATAGAGGCGCACCGTTGGACATGGTCCAGGATATGCTTGGACACAAAAAGATAGACACAACACGCATCTATACGCATTTACGCGGAGATCGTCGCAGAGAGGAATATAGGAAATATTTTTAAGCTCACATTGTGTGGGCTTTTTCTTTTGAAAGGGGGTGAAAATTTGGAACAAATCCAACATTCTACGATGTACATCCGGGCTGATGAAGATGAGGAACAACCGATAACAGCAACAAAAACACCGATTTGGATCTATGACAAGGATGAGAAATTACGCTTGATTTTGCATCCAGATAATCAATCAGCTATGAGCCTTACAAGTCCGCAGTATACCCAGCATTCCACAATGTTTATCGGAACAGACGAAGAAGAACCCGAAAGAGAAGATGTCGGCATCCCATACTTTAACGGAAGGTATAGAGAACAATTAAACGGTGAAATTTCTCTTGAATTTTCAATACCAGCTGATCACCCGAATGCCGCACTGGTAGAAGAAGATGGACGGGCTGTCATACGAGATAAGGACGGTGGATTGGTCGAGTTTATCATTCGTGTGCCAGAGGATGAAGATGGTCTTAATGGTCCTGTTAAACACATCTTTGCAGAGGGTGGTGATTACGAATTAATTGACGAATGGGTGACCGGTTACACTCAAGCGAATGTCACATTGCATACAGCTTTAAGTGCTATTCTACAAGGCACACGTTGGTCAGTCGGTGAAATCGGTGATCTAGGAAGGCGCAGCGTTAATCTTGAAGATATGACGGTCAAAGAAGCTGTAATCGAGCTACTCACTACTTTTGAAGCAGAGATACGGTACCGTGTGGAAGCTGATGGCAATCACATAACAAGACGATATATCGACATTTTTAAGCAACGTGGGAGCTATACAGGGAAGCGATTTGAAATTGGCAAAGACATTAAAAACATTCGCAGAACTGTTGATAGTACAGGAATAAAAACAGCTTTGTATGGACGTGGCAAGGCACAGGAAGAAGGTCCGCGTCTTTCTTTTGCCGATGTGGAATGGTCAAAATCGAATGGCGATCCTGTAGATAAGCCGCGCGGTCAAACCTTTGTGGAAGATGTCGAGGCTAGGGAGCGTTGGGGCTATGCTCAGGGAACTAAGCACAGATGGGCTATGTATGACGGGCAGGAAGAAGATCCAGGCGAATTGCTATTGAATACTTGGCGACATTTGCAAACGATTAATAGACCTGCTATCACCTATGAAATGGATGTGCTGACGTTAGAATCAATAACTGGCTATGAACATGAGCGTGTTCGCTTGGGCGATACTGTTGACGCACTAGACAGGCGCATCCATCCACATATTGTTGTGGGTGCATCTGTGATCGAGATTGTCCATGACCTGAATGAAGCTGAAAACACTGAAATTGTTCTTGGTGATTTTAGAGAAAAGTTTACTAGTAGTTTTCGTGAACGAGACTTAGAACGAAGATTGAATCGAAAAGAAGGGAGTTGGGATAGTAAGCTAGGTCCAGAAGAAGCTAGAGAAATCACAGTCGATTATTATGAGAGACGAATCCACGTTGGTACAGAGCCGTTAGACGATCCAGAACGCTATGACTTGTGGGTAGATGTAACAACATATCCACCAGTATGGCGGCAATGGGATGGAACAAGGTGGGTAAAAATCACACGTGATCAAATGTCTGAGCTTAATGGTCTTGTGACAGAGCTGCAGATTGCTAGTAATGCAGTCTCAAATGCAAAGATTCAAGTCGATGCTGTCCGGCAAATGAACATTCAAGATGGTTCTATTGCTGCTGCTAAGATTCAAACGAACGCTGTTACAGCTATTAAAATAGCAGCTGGTGCGATAACTTCTGAAAAAATTTTTGCTGGCGCAATCACAGCAGATAAAATTGCAGCTAATGCGATTACGGCTAACCACATTTCGGCGAACACGATTACAACCAATATGATTTCTTCGGCAGGATTGGATGCAGGTGTTATTACTTCTGGTTACATTAGAGGTGTAATAATTGATGTTGATACGAATGCCACGATTGGGAACACATTGGTTCTAGCAGGCTTCGATGGAGCTAATAAAAGCATCCTTTTTAAAGACACTGCCAACATTTTCGTTCCGGCAGGACAACACTGGATAGAATACACCGCTATGGAGGGTCATGTTTTTAGAGGTGGTGTGATTCATGATTCCCGTGTTAATTTTTATGATGCTACTTTCTTTTACGGTGTCGCAAATTTTAACAATGCTATCTTGCAAGGGGTAGCACCCGCTAATCACACTCATTCCCAATATTTTAGTAGTGCTGGGGCAGGTTTAACATCTAGCGGTCAGCAGGTGAGTGTCAATTACACGGCTTTAGACAATTACTACGCCACTAACTTTAGTTCGGCACGAAAAGTTATGCTTGATGCTACGTCTGCAGGCAATTTAGTCGTGTATCGCAATGGCGTAAGAATAGGAACGATACGATTTGATAATAACACAGTACAAGGAGGATAAAATTTATGACGATTACAAATTTAAAGCAAGAGATTAATAGCTTATCTGCTCGATTATCTACAACAGAAGATTTAAATGAAAAAGAGCGACTAATCCATATGATGGATCGGTTGCATTTTTTATATAAGGATATGAAAAACAATCCTGATTTTAATTCAAAATCTGAAGGGATGGCTGAATAATGATGCAAGTAGATGCGAATAAAGTAATAAAAAAACTATCGAATCAATTAGCTGTACAGTCAGAAAATATCGCCATATTACAGGTGCAAATTGACATGCTCCTCGAAGAAAACGAACATCTTAAATCTGAAAACGAAAGATTGGAAGCCTGCTCAGAGGAGTAGGCTTTTTACAATGAAAGGAGAGATAGTGTGGAACATATTACTTTATTTTTCAATCGAGAGAATTTAGATGCTATCCATTTGTATCTGTTTGGGGGTGTGAGATTTTTAGACTTATTAGCACTGTTGATGCTAATTGATGTAGCTACTGGCATAACAAGAGCCATAAAAGAAAAACGCTTGCGTAGCCGAACGGCTTACTTTGGCTACGCTCGTAAGGTGGGTGCCTTTGGGATTATTATCTTAGCGAATATCATCGATATCATTCTTGATCTAAATGGCGCCATTACCTTTGCTACGGTGCTATTTTATATTTCGGTTGAAGGTTTGTCGATTTTAGAAAATTACGCACAGATTGGGGGTAAGATCCCAGAAGCGATAAAAGATAAGCTGCAGGTGATTGGCGATAAGAAAAAGGAGGAGAGTGAAAAATGAATATATTAGACATTCGTTCCTCAGCACCGCGGCACCGAACGAAACTACCTACACTACGTGCGATAAGCGGTATTCGTCAAATTGTTCTCCATCATGGGATGACAAGAAGAGGGCTTGGAGGAACAAATTACGAAGCCTATTGTCGTTTTCATACACAGACGAATAATTGGTCTGTGGGTGGATACACGTACGGTGTAGAGCCGGATGGTGTCATTAAATGGGGGTATGATTGGAACATACAAACACCTCATGTCGGTAACAGCAACCGTCATTCGTTAGGAATTGTTTCACCTGGTGATTTCCGTTTCGAAGAGCCTACAACTGTTCAATATCAAAGAGCGCTTGAACTGGTCAATTGGCTTCTTCCACAGCTGCCGAATTGCGACAAAGTCATTGGTCACCAGGAAGTACCAGGATATGCATGGAAAAACTGTCCGGCTTTTTCTATGAACCAATTTAGAGCTGATTTACAACGTGTACAGCAAGGGGAAACATTAGATGAAGAGGAGGTTTACTTTAATATGAAACTAACAAAGGTTGAACAGAGTGCAGTAGTTAGTATGTTGGAGCTTTGGACAGATGAAAAGAGATATAGCAATGCTTTGCAGAAGTCGTGGTTAAACAGAGCAAAAGCGGGCGAGTTAACTGTCCGAGATGCAGTTCGCATACAGTACGAGGCCCAGCGTAGAGGAATTAGATGATTTGAAAAGAGCCCTCACGTTTGTGGGGGCTCTTATAATTGGATAATAAGTGTAATAACGATGGCTAACATTGCTGCAAATAGAGCAATATTTCCCCAAAAATTTTGAGACTTCATTGTATCAATACGATCAAGACTCTTCTCGGTCTTCTCTTCCATTTTATTTAGAGCAGTAATTATTCTTTCCTCGCGCTCCTTACTTTCTTTGAAAAAGCGCTCTTCTCTTTCTTTTGCATCAGATACGTATGACTGCAATTGTCTCTCAAATCTTTCTTCTCGTTCTTTTATGTTCTGCGAAGTCCTTCTTTCACTTTCCCTAACGTCCTCTTTTAAGTCATTAATTCTGTTGTGCTCTTCGGTCATAGATCGCTCATCTCCTTTAGACAGGCGTCTTTCTTTAAAGTCTACTTCAATTATATGGGGACGTATGTCATTTATGAATTTAATATCAGGTTTAGCATTCCCCTTTTCACCAAGTCTAATAACATCATCTTGCTTGAAATCGCGATTTGTTTTTGAATGATTTAACTTGAAATCGAATGTATATTCTTCATCCTTACGTTGTTCACTCAACACTATCACCTTCATTAAGAGGAGTCATTTTAGCTACTGGTACTTCTAATGTTTTAGTTTCACCATTAACAGTTACAACAACTTGATAAGTCCCTTCCACAGGTAACACAATATTGTTAAATCCAAGATCAGCTTCACCAGCTTTTACTGCTCTACCGTTAGTAATTTCAGGTTCAGGTATTTCGAACTTGATTTCATTCGTATCCTTTACAGTTTTGCCGCTAGGATCCTTTAAAACTACTCTAATAATATTATGACGTGAAGGGTTTTTGTCAGTTGAGAAAAGTGAAAAAGCTATTCTGAACGAAAAATTACCTGGGATGCTTATTGGATTCAATCCAACCAAAGGAATTATACTTTTTTGATCGGATGTAGTTATAATTTCTTCACAGAGAATTAAATATCCTATCTTCCACATAAAAATCATCCTTTATATGTATGTTTAGCCTTAATTATAATCAAAGTTGATAGCTTTATAAAGAAATATCTTACTTTATCTAGTTAAATAGACAAAAAAAACACCCACTCCCGGCCAAAGGTTAAGTTTTACCATCTTTCTAAAGTACTTTCTTTATCCTTTAACTCTCTTTCGTACCAGGAAGGTAGAGGTAAGTAAATCACATGCTCTTTATTAATCCACTTTATTAACTTCTTTTCTACGAGACTTTCTATAACAGGTAAAATATTTTCTCTTTTCCTTCCCGTTTTCACAGATAAATCCTCAACGCTAGCCAACTTACCATACCAACTCATATTCCTAATAATAGTACGTGTTTTTCGTTCGATATCGGTTAGTTCAGCTTCGTTTATAAACATGCAGCCACCTCTTTTTATTGATTATATGCGAATGAATGTTCGTGACACAATGGGGGGAATTGTCGATTATCCTACCTGCTTGGCAGAACTGGTTATTGTTTCCTTATGCTTTAGTATTGTAGAATGGGGTTAACACTACCGAATTGGAGGGGGAATTTTGAAAAATTTAAAACTAAAGACGGTATTGTTTGTTGTTGGGGCACTTATGCTTGTTTTTGTTTCCTATAACGTCGGATTATTAGGAGGAAACACAGCTGTCGGCGAGGAACGCATGAATTACAAGCAGTTAATGTCCAACATGCAAGAGGTTGAAGAAAGGTTAGAGCGGAAAAAGACAGAGTTTTATGACCTCAACGAAGAAGTTAGGATATTAGAAGTTGAAATTGAAAATAAAAGAGAAGCAATAGATGAAGCTTTAGCGATTTATGAGGACCGCAAAAAGATTGAGATGGAAATTCAGGAACTTGACATAGTGTTATCTAAAAAGAAAGATGAGCTTGCATCTATAACAGGAGAATTAAAGAGAAAAGAAGGAGACCCTATTGTTCTGAGTGCAGGGCATTACGTTGTGGGTAAAGATTTACCGCCTGGGCGGTATATTGCAGAAGCTAATGGCGGTAGTGGTAATTTCTTCGTTAGAAATGATGGGCGTTCAAAAGTGTCAGTTACTCTTGGAGAGGGAGGAATGCGAGAGGAAGAATACGTGTTTTTTGCAGAGTCGGGAGATACGATGGAATTGAATACTGCAACAAAATTTACAAAGGTAGAGTAGCCAAATATAAATGGCTACTCTTTTTATTTTTTCGTTTCTTTTAATTAGGTTGACTAAAATAGTAAAGGCTGGTTAAGGTATAAGAAGACTCCAACCGATTACTGCGTAAATAAGGTTTTTTTTTATTACCCGTATTTATGTGAAGTTTACATGCCTGTATTTAAATACTAAAAATCAAGTGCTTCATCGACAAACCATTTTTGTCGGAAGCTTAAATGCAAGCATTGTCCACCCTCGAGAAGTGTTTAAAGAGGCGTTTCGCCGTTCAGCCGCTTCATTGATTTGTCTTCATAACCATCCGTCTGGTGATCCGTCACCAAGTCGCGAAGACATAGAAGTAACAAAACGCCTATGTGAAGCAGGAAAGATAATTGGCATTGAATTACTCGATCATGTGATCATTGGAGACAGAAAGTATATTAGTCTCAAGGAAAAAGGATATTTGCCATAAAAAGCTGCTACAGGGTAGTAAAAAGCATGTCCTAGGCATGAAGGCTCAAGTGTGTGTAAAAAAGTTCATGTAAAATGGTCAAAGGGGAACTAAAGGCTATTTTTTTAAGAAGATTTTCGATATAATAATGGTTATGACTTCGGTTAATCATGAAGGGAGCTACATAGATGTTCGGTGGTTTTTCAAGAGATATTGGAATTGATTTAGGTACAGCGAATACGCTTGTATATGTAAAAGGTAAAGGAATTGTCGTTAGAGAGCCTTCTGTGGTTGCTCTTCGTACAGATACAGGCTCAATTGAAGCCGTGGGAAATGATGCAAAAAACATGATTGGAAGGACGCCAGGGAATATTGTAGCTGTGCGACCGATGAAGGATGGGGTCATTGCTGATTTTGATACTACAGCTACAATGTTAAAGCATTTCATCCGACAAGCACAAAAAAGTCGCTCGATCTTTACAAGAAAGCCTTCGGTGATGGTATGTGTGCCAACAGGGATAACCGCTGTGGAAAAACGGGCGGTGGAAGATGCGACGAAGCAAGCTGGTGCAAAATACGCGTATACACTTGAAGAGCCGTTTGCAGCTGCGATAGGGGCAGATTTACCGGTATGGGAGCCAACAGGAAGCATGGTTGTTGATATTGGTGGTGGAACGACGGAGGTTGCAATCATTTCTCTTGGAGGAATCGTAACAAGTCAGTCGATTCGTGTAGCGGGTGATGAAATGGATGAAGCCATTATCCAATATGTGAAAAAAACATATAATTTAATGATCGGAGAACGAACATCAGAGATGCTTAAGCTTGAAATTGGTTCGGCAGGATCACCTGAAGGCGTTGAAGATATGGAAATTCGTGGGCGTGATCTCTTAACAGGCTTACCGAAAACCATTTCTGTGTCTGCAAAAGAAATTTCAGGTGCTCTTGCTGATACGGTGACGACGATCGTTGAAGCGGTGAAAAACACACTTGAAAAGTCTCCGCCAGAGCTAGCAGCTGATATTATGGATCGAGGCATTGTCTTAACAGGTGGGGGTGCGCTTTTACGTAATTTGGATCGCGTGCTAAGCGATGAAACGAACATGCCTGTCATCGTTGCTGAAAATCCTTTAGATTGTGTTGCGATTGGAACTGGGCGAGCGCTTGAGAATTTACATTTATTCCGTTCTAAAGCAGGGATCACTTCAAGTTCTGATCGGAAATCATAAGTAGGTGGCATGAATGCCTTCATTTTTCTCAAATAAAAAATTAATTGTTTTACTTGTGAGTATCATTATTTTGGTTGCTTTAATTGGTTACTCTTTAAGTGATCGCCAACAGGAAACGTGGGCTGAAAGGTTTGTTCAAGACGCTGTTGGATGGGTGCAATCCATCGTCATGAGACCCGCTCATTTTGCAGCGGGTTTCTTTGAGAATGTTTCTGAACTTCGCAACATTTACGAAGAAAATCAGGTGCTAAAATCAAGGCTTGAAGAGTATGCTGAGCTTTCAGTTGAACGAAATGTACTTCAAGAAGAAAATGAATCACTTAGGGAAATGCTTGACCTTGATGAAAGTCTTTCATCTTTTCAAATGTGGAATGCGATTGTCATTCATCGGAACCCAGACCGTTGGAGTGAGTACATTGGTATTAACATCGGTTCGCAAAATGGGATCGATGAAAATATGGCTGTCGTCTCATCTGATGGTTACTTAATCGGGAAGGTACAGCAGGCAAGTGAACTCTCTTCTAGGGTGCAATTGCTCTCCGACACTGATCGCACAAACCGAGTGTCAGCACGGATTGATAATGAACAGGGGTCGGTTGGTTTTATAGAGGGCTATGATGAAGAGTCGGGTCTTCTCATTTTGCGTAAAGTTGATATGGATGCCGAGGTAGAAGCTGGTCAACTTGTCACAACATCAGGTTTAGGAACCGTATATCCAAGAGGGATTATCATTGGTGAAGTTGAAATGGTTGAACCAGATGAATATGGCTTAACGCAAAATGTCTATGTCAAACCAAAGGCAAACCTTCATTCTCTTGATTATGTCGTTGTTGTGGAACGGTTGAGCACTTCAATGGATCCAGAATTAATTGAGGAGGGCGCATTGTGAGCCGATTCATTCTTCCTTTGATTTTATTTGGGCTTCTTGTTCTCGAAGGAACCTTGATTCAGCTCTTTATACCAGAACGCTTTCAAGCCGATTTCATTATGGTTCCACGGTTCATTGCAGTGATGCTCGTCTTTATTGGTATATTTCTTGGTAAGAGTTCTGCCCTTTTATACGGTATAGGATTTGGCTTGCTCTATGATGTGGTGTATACAAACATCCTTGGTGTGTACGCTTTTGGTTTCGGGTTATTAGGGTACTCATTTGCTTTGACGTATAAGTGGCTTCAATATAGTAACGTAACGCAGGCTGGCCTAGCGATTTTTGCCGTTGCTCTTCTTGAATATTATCAGTATGGCTTGTTTCTTATCATTGGAATAACGGAAATGGAAGGCATGCGCTTTTTTCAGGAGCGACTCCTCCCAACCCTTGCATTAAATGGAGCCTTTGCGATCCTCACTGTTTATCCAATGCGTAGGCTGTTGCAATATGTCAAACGAATGGCAAGCCTTCGAGAAAAATGAAAGAGAAAAAAGGGAATCGAGATACACATGTTGAATAACTCTAACAGCACGGTTTTTTAATGATAAAACATGTGCTTTCTAAGGGGAACGTTGGAAATGATGCAAAAAAAACAACATGTCACGATAAAAGGAACAAAGGATGGCTTAATTTTTTCATTAGATGATCGCTGTTCTTTTGATAGTTTACTAGAGGAGCTGCAAGAAAAGTTATCCTCTAAGCATTACCAAATTTCTGATCAACCTCAGGTTCAAGTAAAGCTAGATGTAGGGAACCGCTTTTTAGATCCAGAACAAAACGAACAAATTCATTCGATTATTACAGAGAATAAAAACCTTGCAATTGAACGAGTAGATTCAAACGTTATTTCCAAAGAAGAAGCAGAACGATTAATTAATGAGTCGCAAATTGTTTCAATTGCAAAGGTTGTTCGCTCTGGGCAAGTGATAACGGTTGAAGGTGATTTACTTCTTATCGGTGATGTGAACCCAGGGGGAACGATTCAAGCGTCTGGAAATATTTTTGTCCTCGGGGCTCTTCGCGGCATCGCTCATGCAGGGTGTAATGGTTCAACGGATGCCGTTATCTCAGCCTCCCTCTTGGCACCGGCGCAGCTTCGAATTGCAGATGTGATTTACGAATGGCCGAAGCAGGATGATGAGGAAGATGTAATCATGGAGTGCGCATACATATCGCCTCAATCGAATCAAATTGAACTGGAACGAGTACAAAAACTTGCCAATATGCGTCCACAGCTTACAAAATTTTTTCCAGAAGCCGTTGAGCAATCGTTGAATAGAAAGGGGAAATGAGCGTGGGAGAGGCTATCGTCATAACAAGCGGTAAGGGTGGCGTCGGGAAAACGACGACGTCCGCAAACATCGGCACCGCCCTAGCCCTTTCAGGAAAAAAAGTCTGCTTAATTGATACAGACATCGGACTGCGCAATTTAGATGTAGTAATGGGGCTTGAGAATCGAATTATCTATGATCTAGTGGATGTAGTGGAGGAGCGCTGCCGGCTTAAGCAGGCCCTGATAAAGGACAAACGCTTTGAGTGTTTATATTTACTTCCTGCAGCTCAAACAAAGGACAAGTCCTCAGTGGCCCCTGAGCAAATGAAAGTGATTGTTTCTGAACTTAAACAGGAATATGACTATGTCTTAATCGATTGCCCAGCGGGAATTGAACAGGGCTTTAAAAATGCAGTTGCTGGAGCTGATAAAGCCATTGTCGTAACAACTCCGGAAGTGTCCTCTGTCAGGGATGCAGATCGTATTATTGGATTACTTGAACAGGA
The DNA here is from genome assembly GCF_000334155.1 of Halalkalibacterium ligniniphilum. Lineage (GTDB taxonomy): Bacteria > Bacillota > Bacilli > Bacillales > Bacillaceae_D > Halalkalibacterium > Halalkalibacterium ligniniphilum. The sequence continues at coordinate 13,624 of NZ_ANNK01000056.1, forward strand.
AGACGTTGAATCGCCACGTCTTATCGTGAATCGGATTCGTGGACATATGATGAAAAACGGTGAAATGTTAGATGTTGATGAGATTGTTTCGATTCTCGCAATTGAGCTACTAGGAATCGTTGTAGATGATGAAGATGTAATTAAATATTCGAACAAGGGTGAACCGATTGCCCTTCATCCGAATAGTAAAGCGTCTGTAGCCTATCGAAACATTGCGCGGCGCATTTTAGGAGAAACGGTTCCTCTCATGTCCCTTGAACAACAAAAAGGGATGTTTGCAAAAATTAAACAATTTTTCGGCGTGCGTTAACAAATGATAAGGGATGCTTAATCAATATTTAATAAAGGTGGTTAAGCGATAGGCTCCTTGCTTCGTCGTTCTGTAAGCTTCACCATTTTAGAGAATCTCTTCTTTTAGAGATTCTCTTTTTTAGTAAACGAGGAAGTCTAACAGTTTAAAGCTGTTTAACTCTTACTCCTAGCCAATCGAGCTTGCTTCAGTCTGTCAATGGTTTCCTATAACCCTGAAGCGTATTGACAGACTTCCAGCACTTGTTGCGGCTGAACAAGCAGTTGCGCTTTATTTAATGACAGATTCTTTTTAAGGATGGAATTTATATGTAAAAACGTTTGATATATGGAAGAACGGGTAATCTATAAGAGACACTAACGAAGGGGTGATATGGAATGGGAAAGAAAGTAGCAGTTATCGTTACAGATTTATTTGAGGACTCTGAATATACAGAGCCAGTTAAGGCGCTCAAAGAGGCTGGTCACGAGATCGTGAACATTGAGAAAGAGAGCGGTAAGACGGTAAAAGGAAAAAACAATGAGGCATCGGTGACAATTGACAAGGGCATTGATGACGTGTCAGTAGACGATTTCGATGCACTTTTTATCCCAGGTGGCTTCTCACCAGATATTCTTCGCGGGGATGATCGCTTCGTCGAATTTGCCAAAGGATTCGCAGAGGGGAAGAAGCCGATTATGGCCATTTGTCATGGTCCACAGCTTCTCATTACAGCGGAAGTACTGAAAGGTCGTGATGTGACAGGGTATAAGTCCATTCACGTCGACTTGAAAAATGCAGGCGCGAATTTGCATGATGAAGAAGTGGTTGTTTGCGGTGGTAACCTTGTTACGAGCCGGACCCCGGATGATATTCCTGCTTTTAATCGAGAATCGTTAAAAGTGTTAGAATAATGGGGAAAGCACCTAGCTGTTAACTAGGTGCTTTTCCTTTGGCTAATCATTATAAAATTCAATGTGACTTTCTTAATGAAGAAACGAACGAAGCTTTGCTAGACTTGCTAAATATAAGACGTTGTGTTTCGTTTTAAAGCTAAGTGCAAGATAGCTCTGGTAGATTTGATGTAAGCTTTGACATGGTGTCGCGAAAATCTCCGATTGAAAAAGGCTTATGCAAATAGTGAATGTGATGAAACGGAGAGGAAAGCTCTTCATTTCGTCCAGTCGATAAAATGACGATGCTTCTAGGCTGGGCCTTATCATCCTGTAAGTGCTCAAGAAGTGCAGTAATCGGAAAATCATCGAGATCGTCACTAATGATGAGGGGATGACACTCATCAAGTCCGCTATTTTTCATGAATAAAGCACCACTCGTATAGATGTTCACTTGTGCGCCTAACAACTCTAAGTGATACTCAATTAATGTAGCATGGCTTGGCTCATCTTCAACCACTGTTACGACAAAAGGACGCATACATACCTCCAAAAATCTAAGCTAGTATCTTATTATTATCTTTATATTAAATTTTTGTAAAGGTAAGTGCAAGCAATCAATTTTTGTCGATGAATTGTTCCTGTTGAAAGTCTCCACTTTTACCGCCTGTTTTTCGCAACAAAAAGGTTGGCCCAATGATCATGCCTTTATCGATGGCTTTGCACATATCATAGACGGTAAGTGCTGTTGCAGAAGCAGCCGTTAGTGCCTCCATTTCTACTCCCGTTTTTCCAGTTGTTTTCACCGTGACTTCAATATGAAGAAGCCAGGAGTTCGCTTTTTCTTCCCATGAAAAGGAAATGTCCACGCCTGTAAGAGAGAGGGGGTGACACATAGGTATCCATTGTGACGTATTTTTCGCGGCCATCACACCGGCTACTTGAGCCACTGAAAGAACGTCACCTTTACCCATGGAGCCTGACTGGATTTTTTCATAGATCTCTGGGAGAACTTCGACGCTCGTTTTTGCTACGGCTGTCCGTTTTGATTCATTTTTTTCCGATATATCGACCATCTTTGCTCGACCTTGTTTATTGAAATGGGTGAAGTCACTCATTTTATGTATCCGCCCCTTTTTCCGTTTTTATTGATCCTATTGTTGTGATAAAGAACGACTAAATTCTGTGCTATCATAATAAACAGATTGAGGTTTGTCAAACGAGAGGAGAGTGGATCGACATGTCGGTACAAGAACATAAAAAAGAGGCGCCAAAAATCGTAAGGTGCATGATTTTAACGGTTTCAGATACAAGGACCTTTGAAACGGATAAAAGCGGTCAATTGATTCGTACGTTGCTAGAACAACATGGGCACCATGTCACTGAATATCAAATTGTAAAAGATGAATACAGTCAAATTCAGCACTGGCTTAACGTGATCGGAGGTCGTGCAGATGTAGACGCTGTTTTATTAAATGGTGGAACAGGTATCGCTTTAAGGGATACGACCTATGAAGCAGTACGAGATAGCTTAGACAAGGAGATGCCAGGGTTTGGAGAAATCTTTCGTTATTTAAGCTTTACCGAAGACATAGGAACGGCTGCGATCCTAAGTCGGGCCATTGCTGGGGTCTGTAATGGAAAAGCAATTTTTTCAATGCCAGGCTCATCAGGTGCAGTGAAGCTCGCGATGGAACGCATCATTATTCCAGAGCTTGCACATGTCATAAGAGAGCTTTTAAAAGACCGAAAATAAGAGTTGAGTCGCTGATTATAAAGTAATCGTTACTTTGAGGGCATCACAATCGCTGCCACTTGTTATTGTTTGAGAAGACCAGTATAATTGAAAGCGATTTTAAGAAGTGATAGAGATAGAATTTCTAACAGCTTAAAGATGAATTGATAGATGTACGAGGTGAGGTAATGGTAGAGCGGAGAACACCCATTCCAGTAAAAGAAGCAGTTTCTCGAGTCCTTCATTTTCAACAAGAGGCAATCGTTGAGAACGTTTCGATCGATGATTGCGATGGTCGTTATTTAGCCGTGCCATTAAAAGCGGATCATGACGTTCCACCATTTGATAAGTCGCCCCTTGATGGTTTTGCGATTCGAGCAATGGACACAGTGAACGCCTCTCGTGAAACACCGGTCCGCTTAAAGGTCATTGAAGAAATTGGTGCCGGTTCAGTAGCGACAAAGGTACCAAAGGCTGGGGAAGCGATTCGAATTATGACAGGAGCGCAAATGCCACAGGGAACCGATGCCGTTGTGATGTTTGAATTAACGAGAGAATTTAAAGAGGATGGCCAGGCTTTTATTGAAATAAAGCGTTCGTTTCATGAGGGGGACAACATTTCCTTCAAAGGGGAAGATACGAAAAAAGGGACAGCTCTTGTGGAAAAGGGACGCTTTATTGATGCAGGCGTTAAAGCGCTGCTTGCTACCTTTGGTTACGCGCAGGTCCCTGTGTTTCGAAAGCCAAAGGTCGGTATTTTTGCTACAGGGACCGAGCTATTGGATGTAAATGAACCCCTTGTTCCGGGGAAAATTCGTAACAGTAATGCATACATGGTTGCTTCGCAAGTAAAGGAAGCAGGAGGAGAGCCACTCTACCTTGGAAAGCTAGTCGACGATTTTGAACAGTGCTATGAGGCGATTTCAAACGCTCTTGAAACGGTTGATTATTTGATTACAACAGGTGGTGTTTCTGTTGGGGACTACGATTATTTGCCAGCCATTTATGAGAAGCTTGGTGCAAATGTGTTGTTTAATAAAATTGCCATGCGTCCTGGAAGTGTGACGACTGTAGCAGAGTGGCAAGGAAAGCTCTTGTTCGGATTATCAGGAAACCCGTCGGCTTGCTTTGTCGGCTTTGAGCTACTTGTTCGCCCATCCATTCTCACAAGCTTTTCAGCGGAACGACCTCATTTGCAACGTGTCCAAGCGAGATTAGAAAAGGATTTTCCGAAACCGAATCCATTTACACGCTTTGTTCGAAGCCGAGTGAGCGTTGAGGAAGGGCGTTTTGTCGTTGCACCAACTGGGCTTGATAAATCAGGTGTTGTTACTTCCCTTGCTGATGCCAATGCCCTTCTGATGCTGCCAGGTGGAACAAGAGGATTTGAAGTTGGGATGATGGTCGATGTTTTGTTGCTAAAAGGGGAAGGCAGTAAGTGGCCTTGGGGCGAGCTATGAAGCTTCTTCAAATTGTCGGCTTTAGCAACAGTGGAAAGACAACCTTGATTGAAAAAGCCTTGCAGTACATGGTAGAAAAAGGGTTGAGCGTTGCGACGATCAAGCATCATGGCCATGGTAAAAAGCTGCTCGCTTTAGATACGGGAAAAGATTCCCACCGTTACCGAGAAGCTGGTGCAGTTGGTAGTGCTGTAGCAGCGTCTGAAACCTTGCAGCTGCAAGTGCAAAAAAAAGAGCCTTGGTCAGCAGAAGAGATCCTTTCGATCTATGAAAAGCTTGATCTTGATGGGGTTCTTATTGAAGGATTCAAACAGGAGCCTTTCCCAAAAATAGCAATGATTCGCCATACTGAAGATCTGACTATGTTTGAAGGAATGGAAAATCTTCAGGCCGTAATCTATTGGGAGGCTATCGATGGGTTGGAGAAGAAGGGCATTTCATTCTTTCATATTAAAGAAGAGCAAGCGTATTTAGAATGGATGTATCAACAATTGGAGGCAAAACATGAGTAATGGGTTATTTGAAATTACATCAGAGCCGATTTCAATTGAAGGCATTGTGGAAAAAGTCGTTCACCCTCATGCAGGGGCGATCAATACCTTTATTGGTACCGTACGGGAATTGACAAAAGGAAAGCGGACATTGTATTTAGCGTATGAAGCCTATGAGCCAATGGCTGTCAAAAAGCTCGCTCAAATTGGGGATGAGATCAAGAAAAAGTGGCCAGAAGCGCGTGTGGCGATTACGCACCGTATTGGTCATCTTGATATTTCAGACATTGCCGTTGTCATTGCGGTTTCCACTCCACACCGAGCCGATTCTTATGAAGCAAGTCGTTATGCGATCGAGCGAATTAAAGAAATTGTACCGATTTGGAAAAAAGAACATTGGGAAGACGGGGAAACATGGGTTGGCGACCAATTAGAACAAACACGATACCCTGAAGGGCGTCCCAAGCTGGAGGAATAACAATGATACGTGTTTTATTATTTGCAGAGTTAAGTGAAAAGACAGGCAAGCAGGAACTAGTCATTGACCGAAAAGAAATGACGGTAACTGACCTTAAAGAAGTGCTCATTTTGCAGCATGATGAACTGGCGCCATTAGATCGTGTGATGGTTGCTGTGAACGAAGAATATGCGGAAGAAGATGCAACCGTAAAAGAAGGCGATACGGTTGCTCTCATCCCACCTGTTAGCGGTGGATGAAATAAAGACGAGCGAGGATTTCTAAGCGAAAATCCTCGCTCGTTTTTATAATTGCTGAAGATCTTTCTCTTCATTAATATTTGTAAATGCACGAGATAGTGCATTAAGGGAGGAATCTTCCACAAATTTTGTCCTTACTCGCTCGAAAAGAGCTCCAACCTTAAAAGTTCCTTCATCTAAAAGTGCTTGAATGACTGGCATACAAGAACGAGCGTAAAGTCCGATTAATGGCTGGCGACGTCCGTTCACAACAGGAATAATCGCGCTTGTTTGTGGATCAAGGTGGCGGTGAGATAACAAAAGGTCATAGATTTCACTTTTTAAAAGAGGTGCATCACAAGGCGCAGTCAGATACCAGCTTGAATTGTAGGTATGCATTACCGTATACAATCCAGCTAATGGGCCACGCCCTTGATAGGTAGGTAAATCCTCGATGACTGGAACAGTCTCCGCTCTCTCAAATGATTCTTTTAAAGAGGGGTGGCTCACAATATAAATCGTCTGGCAGTGGGCTTGTAAGGCTTGTAAGCTAGCTTCATAATACTTAAACCCATGATATATTTCAAAGGCCTTTGGTCGACCAAATCTTCGTGAAGCCCCACCTGCTAGTAGCACCCCTGTCCATTGATGGTCCATGCTTGATTCACCTCAGCTCATTCGTTCCTTCTATTATGACATATGAACGGCGGACAAGTCATATAAATTACTAGATGGACTTTAAAAAAGGATGGGGTAGTGATGTCAAAAGAGCTGAACAAAGTCCGGCGTAAGCTTGAATCAAGGCGTAGAGAAATTGGCGAAACGATGAGAAGAAAAGAACGTTCTGCACCGATGCTGTTTACTCGTCATGATGAGGCAAGAGAAGAACCAGACATGTATGTGTATCAGGACCAGCCGAAGGATTCGCTAGCCTTTAAGGGACAAGATTTTTTTATCTTGCGAGCATTGGTAGCCATTAGTTTATTTTTACTCATCG
>NZ_ANNK01000057.1 GCF_000334155.1 Halalkalibacterium ligniniphilum
GAAGAATATGCGGAAGAAGATGCAACCGTAAAAGAAGGCGATACGGTTGCTCTCATCCCACCTGTTAGCGGTGGATGAAATAAAGACGAGCGAGGATTTCTAAGCGAAAATCCTCGCTCGTTTTTATAATTGCTGAAGATCTTTCTCTTCATTAATATTTGTAAATGCACGAGATAGTGCATTAAGGGAGGAATCTTCCACAAATTTTGTCCTTACTCGCTCGAAAAGAGCTCCAACCTTAAAAGTTCCTTCATCTAAAAGTGCTTGAATGACTGGCATACAAGAACGAGCGTAAAGTCCGATTAATGGCTGGCGACGTCCGTTCACAACAGGAATAATCGCGCTTGTTTGTGGATCAAGGTGGCGGTGAGATAACAAAAGGTCATAGATTTCACTTTTTAAAAGAGGTGCATCACAAGGCGCAGTCAGATACCAGCTTGAATTGTAGGTATGCATTACCGTATACAATCCAGCTAATGGGCCACGCCCTTGATAGGTAGGTAAATCCTCGATGACTGGAACAGTCTCCGCTCTCTCAAATGATTCTTTTAAAGAGGGGTGGCTCACAATATAAATCGTCTGGCAGTGGGCTTGTAAGGCTTGTAAGCTAGCTTCATAATACTTAAACCCATGATATATTTCAAAGGCCTTTGGTCGACCAAATCTTCGTGAAGCCCCACCTGCTAGTAGCACCCCTGTCCATTGATGGTCCATGCTTGATTCACCTCAGCTCATTCGTTCCTTCTATTATGACATATGAACGGCGGACAAGTCATATAAATTACTAGATGGACTTTAAAAAAGGATGGGGTAGTGATGTCAAAAGAGCTGAACAAAGTCCGGCGTAAGCTTGAATCAAGGCGTAGAGAAATTGGCGAAACGATGAGAAGAAAAGAACGTTCTGCACCGATGCTGTTTACTCGTCATGATGAGGCAAGAGAAGAACCAGACATGTATGTGTATCAGGACCAGCCGAAGGATTCGCTAGCCTTTAAGGGACAAGATTTTTTTATCTTGCGAGCATTGGTAGCCATTAGTTTATTTTTACTCATCGCTATTGTTTTTAAAACTGGGATTCCTCAGCTTGAAGGGGCTCGTCACTTCGTGAAGGGAGCATATGAGCAAGAGTTTCAATTTGCGATGATTGCTAATTGGTATGAAGAGCAATTTGGACGTCCCCTTACCCTTGTCCCAATAAATCAAGAGGTGGCCCTTGGTGATTTGGAGGAGGAAGAGGCGGAGCATGTCTATGCAGTCCCTGCTTCTGGGAAGATTGCTGAGAGCTTCGAGCAAAATGGACGAGGCATTCTTGTGGAAACAAACGTAGGTGCAGCGGTTGAGACAGTGAAGGCAGGGCATGTCATCTTTGTTGGGGAAGGAGAAGATGTAACCCTTGGAAAGATGGTTGTCGTCCAGCATTATGATGGAACAGAATCGATGTACGGCATGCTTGATGAGATTCAAGTAAATATCTACGACCACCTAACAACCGGGAGAAAGATCGGTACAGTGTCCTTAATGGAGGAAGAGGAAAGGGGAGTGTATTATTTCGCTTTGAAAGAAGGGGATGAATACATTGATCCGAATGAAGTGATTAGCTTTGACTAGCTTTTTTTCAGTCATGAAAAAAATCAAAATCAATCCATTATTTTGGTTGATTCTCGGAATTGGTGTTGTTACTGGCTATTTTCGCGAGGTTGTCATGGTTTTTGTGATTGTCTTTATTCATGAGCTGGGTCACGGAATTGCGGCTCACCTCTTAAAATGGGAAATTAAAAAAATAGAGCTTTTGCCGTTCGGTGGTGTCGCAGAGGTAGAAGAGAGTGACAACCGCCCTTTTTATGAGGAAATGACGGTTATTCTCGCAGGACCTTTACAGCATCTATGGATGATTGGTTTGTCTTATTTTTTCTTTTCCGCAGGAGTTTGGTCAATGCAGGATCATCAAATCTTTGTTTGGCATAACTTGACGATTCTTTTTTTTAATCTTTTGCCGGTTCTCCCTCTAGATGGTGGAAGGCTGATGCAGCTAGCCTGTATGCGGTATTGGTCCTATCACAAAGCACTAGATTACGCGTTAGTGTTGTCCACAACGTTTCTTGTTATCAGTATTCTAATGAGTCTTTGGTTGTTTCCTTTTCATCTTAATCTATGGGTAGTGCTATCGTTTTTAATTGTTGTCAATTATCTTGAATACAAACAAAAAAATTATCGTTACATTCGGTTTTTAACAGAACGATTGTATGACCAAGCCTATTTACAGCCGAGGCATTCGATTATCGTGTCAAGCGATATTCTAGTCAAGGATGTAATCCGGCAATTTCGCCGTGGGTATATTCATACAGTGTTCGTTCACCATAAGGAAGAGAAACAATTCTATTCCCTAGAGGAGCAGGAATTGCTGCATGCCCTATTTGAAAAAAAACAAATGTACAGCCCTTTATCGACTTTACTCATAAAATAATGGATGTCCCTCAACAGAAGGGGGAAGAGTAAGGTACAATAGAGAAAATGAGGGTAGGGTGGTATTGGCCTCCTAACCGTGTGTCGATAAAAAAGGGGATGCAGCTTTTGAAGTCAATCTATTTTAACGTTGCAACAAGGGAACGACGAGCGGCTATCGTAGAGCAAGGAAAAGTGTCTGAGCTTATGATCGAGCGGGCAGTAGAAAATCGGATTGTTGGCAATGTCTATCGAGGTCGTGTCGTTAATGTATTACCTGGTATGCAAGCGGCCTTCGTAGACATTGGACGTGACAAAAACGGGTTTTTATACCGTGATGACTTACTTTCGTTTCATTTATTAAAAGAAGAGGATGAAAGAAAAAAGCAGCGAAACATTTCCGAGCTTGTTAAAGAAGGGGAAGAGCTTCTTGTTCAAGTGACAAAGGAAGAATTTGGGTCGAAAGGACCGAGATTAACAGGGGTTGTGTCTTTTCCAGGGCGCTATGTTGTCTACATGCCTGAGGGGGGGTATGTAGGAGTCTCAAGGCGTTTTTCGTCGGACGAAGAACGAGAAAAGTGGCGAGCGTTTGGCGAGCGTCTTTTAGACGAGGAAGAGGGGATGATTGTTCGCACCGCTTGTGAGGGACAAGAATCTTCTGCAATTGTCCAAGACTTGCAGTTTTTACGTAAATTTTGGCAGGAGATTTTAAAACAAGGAAAACATCAAAAAGCCCCAGCTTTGCTCCATCAAAGCTCAGGATTAATCGAACGAATTGTCCGAGATTTTTCTTTGGATGATGTAAATGAAGTGATCATTGACAGGTATGAAGATTATTTATTCCTAAAGGAGCTTCTCGATCCTTATCCTAGCATGAAAGAGCGCCTTCATTTTTACCGGAAACGGGAAAACATTTTTTCAGCATATGGGATTGAGAAAGAATTGGAGAAAGCATTGAAGCGGCAAGTATGGCTGAAAAATGGCGCGTATTTAATGATTGACCAAACGGAAGCACTTACGGTCATCGACGTAAATACGGGAAAATTCACAGGAAGAACTGACCTTCAAGATACGATTGTCCGAACAAACATGGAGGCGGCAAAGGAAATTGCAAAACAGCTGCGTTTACGGGACATTTCAGGGATGATTATTATTGATTTTATCGATATGAAAGGCGAAGAGGATCAGGAGAGAGTTTTAGCTGTTTTTAAGGATGCCTTGAAGAATGACCGTACAAAAACGAATGTTCATGGATTAACAAAGCTTGGCCTTGTAGAGATGACGCGAAAAAAAATTCGTCAAAACCTACAAGCAAGTCTCTCGAAGGAATGTCCAACCTGCCACGGGAAAGGAGTTATCCTTTCAAATGAAGCACAGGCGTTTAAAATTGAACGTGAGCTTTGGGAGTACAAAGGGATGGATTATGAAGCGCTTGTCCTAGAGCTACCATCCGTCATTGCCCCAACGTTGTTTGGAAACAAGGGTGAACATTTAAAACGCCTTGAAGAAGCACTTGGTCTACGAATCTTCTTTCTGCCAAATAAGCACATGAGAGAAGAAACATATGCCATACGTTATGCAGGAAAGCAAGAGGAAGCGATCCGACAATTAGAACGGTTAAAAGAAAATCGTTCGTGAAAGTGGATCAAAAAGGCTTAGGCGACAGAAGGACAATCGTTATGAAATGGACAAGTCTATTAGAGAAGTGAAGGATTAGCCCAATTGTTCAAAGGTAAGCAAGTAGGCATTCGATGATGTCTAGCTCCAGCGCCTAACCGCTTTCGTTTGCTTCAGTCTGCAAATTTCCTCAAAAATATGGAAACACCTTGATGGGCTTCCAGCGTTTGCTCTTTGCTTACATCACCTAATATGGTTGTTTGAAGCCTGTCCATCTTGTTGGTTTTTGGTGTTCGCCTTAGTTCCTTTTGCCATCAGAGCATAGGTGAATCCAAGACAGCCAATCGCAGCGATGGAGCAAGCATACTTAAAAAAGGTAAATAGGTCCATGATTGTTATTTTCTCCTCCTTTTTCACTTGTGGCATAGCCTTCCTCACTTCCTTTCTTTTATGCAGGATTCAGCTGCTTTCATTCGTAAAACCACATTGACATTCATTTTTTCAATGTGGTATGATTGCTCTTGTTAGTTATTTGGTCGCACCCAAAGAGCTACAACCGCACAGACTAGGTTTTAAAAGGAGATTCCTACCTATGATGGCGAGTCTGAGTATATGAGGAGGTGCAGAGAATGTACGCAATTATTGAAACTGGCGGCAAGCAAGTAAAGGTTCAAGAAGGTCAAGAAATCTACATCGAAAAGTTAGACGTAGAAGCTGGAGAAGCAGTAAGCTTTGACAAAGTTCTAATGATCGGTGGCGATGATGTGAAAGTTGGTGCTCCATATGTTGAGGGTGCTACAGTAACGGCTAAAGTAGAAAAGCATGGTCGTGACAAGAAAATCATCGTTTACAAGATGAAGGCGAAGAAGAACTACCGTCGTAAGCAAGGTCATCGTCAACCTTACACAAAAGTTGTGATTGAAAAAATCAACGCGTAAGGTGTGCGATGATAGTAGTTACATTTAAACGTAATGAACATCATCATATTCTCTCATTTACAATGAGCGGACATGCGGATGCTGGTCCGTATGGATACGATTTGGTTTGTGCAGGCGTCTCAGCCGTCTCAATCGGTACTGTGAATGCCATTGCGGAGCTTTGTGGTATCGAGCTTGAAACGGAAATGGGAGAGGAAGGTGGATTTCTCCGCTGTCGTGTGCCAGATGGATTAGATGGTGCGACATTTGAGAAAGTCCAGCTCCTACTCGAAGGGATGAAGGTATCGCTTCAATCCATTGCTGATGAGTACAGTGAGCACATAACCATTGAGAAATAATTAGGAGGTGAATCCTATGTTAAAAATGAACCTTCAATTTTTCGCATCGAAAAAAGGGGTAGGTAGTACAAAGAACGGTCGTGACTCTATCGCGAAGCGTCTTGGTACAAAGCGTGCTGATGGCCAAACTGTTACTGGCGGGTCCATCCTTGTTCGTCAACGTGGAACACGCATTTACCCTGGTGTGAATGTAGGAAAAGGTGGAGACGATACACTTTTTGCGAAAGTCGACGGCGTCGTGAAATTCGAGCGTGTTGGTCGTGATCGTAAGCGTGTGAGCGTTTATCCAGTTGCTCAATAATTTTAATGAAAACGCACAAGCCTTGGGCTTGTGCGTTTTTTTACTGTTTTTAAAAAGCATTGGTCACCGCATTAGCTCGAGTCGGCACGCTACGGGAGGTCTGTGCTTTATTTTGTGCTACTTCTTGCCTGTGGTATAGTAGAATTATACAATTTTGCACCCTACATTCCTTTTGGCCCATTTCGATTTTATCGACAAAGAAATAAGACTAGAAAGGAGTAAGCAGGTGAGCAACCTCAAATATTTGACTCAAGATGAATTGGACGTTGTGAAACAGCTTCAGGATGCCATGAACAAAGCAGAGTCTGAGGAAGAAACAAAAAAGCTCATCACGGAAATTACGTTAATCATTGAGCGAGCCAAAATTCGTTACATGAAAGAACATACAAG
>NZ_ANNK01000058.1 GCF_000334155.1 Halalkalibacterium ligniniphilum
GTTCTAATGATCGGTGGCGATGATGTGAAAGTTGGTGCTCCATATGTTGAGGGTGCTACAGTAACGGCTAAAGTAGAAAAGCATGGTCGTGACAAGAAAATCATCGTTTACAAGATGAAGGCGAAGAAGAACTACCGTCGTAAGCAAGGTCATCGTCAACCTTACACAAAAGTTGTGATTGAAAAAATCAACGCGTAAGGTGTGCGATGATAGTAGTTACATTTAAACGTAATGAACATCATCATATTCTCTCATTTACAATGAGCGGACATGCGGATGCTGGTCCGTATGGATACGATTTGGTTTGTGCAGGCGTCTCAGCCGTCTCAATCGGTACTGTGAATGCCATTGCGGAGCTTTGTGGTATCGAGCTTGAAACGGAAATGGGAGAGGAAGGTGGATTTCTCCGCTGTCGTGTGCCAGATGGATTAGATGGTGCGACATTTGAGAAAGTCCAGCTCCTACTCGAAGGGATGAAGGTATCGCTTCAATCCATTGCTGATGAGTACAGTGAGCACATAACCATTGAGAAATAATTAGGAGGTGAATCCTATGTTAAAAATGAACCTTCAATTTTTCGCATCGAAAAAAGGGGTAGGTAGTACAAAGAACGGTCGTGACTCTATCGCGAAGCGTCTTGGTACAAAGCGTGCTGATGGCCAAACTGTTACTGGCGGGTCCATCCTTGTTCGTCAACGTGGAACACGCATTTACCCTGGTGTGAATGTAGGAAAAGGTGGAGACGATACACTTTTTGCGAAAGTCGACGGCGTCGTGAAATTCGAGCGTGTTGGTCGTGATCGTAAGCGTGTGAGCGTTTATCCAGTTGCTCAATAATTTTAATGAAAACGCACAAGCCTTGGGCTTGTGCGTTTTTTTACTGTTTTTAAAAAGCATTGGTCACCGCATTAGCTCGAGTCGGCACGCTACGGGAGGTCTGTGCTTTATTTTGTGCTACTTCTTGCCTGTGGTATAGTAGAATTATACAATTTTGCACCCTACATTCCTTTTGGCCCATTTCGATTTTATCGACAAAGAAATAAGACTAGAAAGGAGTAAGCAGGTGAGCAACCTCAAATATTTGACTCAAGATGAATTGGACGTTGTGAAACAGCTTCAGGATGCCATGAACAAAGCAGAGTCTGAGGAAGAAACAAAAAAGCTCATCACGGAAATTACGTTAATCATTGAGCGAGCCAAAATTCGTTACATGAAAGAACATACAAGCTCTTCATAAACCAACCTACTCTTTGCGCATCATGCTTTACATTTGGAGGTTCTGACATGAAAATCACAGTAGTTGGCTATTGGCATGGGTATCCAGAAAAAGGAGAAGCGACATCTGGCTATCTACTTGAAAAAAACGGCTATCACTTGCTGCTTGATTGTGGTAGTGGAGTCATAAGCAATGTGCAACGTTTTTGTTCCCTCGATCAGCTAGATGGAATTGTCCTTTCCCATTACCATCATGACCATAAGGCGGATATTGGCGTTTTTCATTATGCGAGAATCATTCAACATTCTTTAGGAAAAACAATGAAAAACGCGGCCATTTACGGGCATCGACAAGATGAGGCATCCTTTCAATCTCTTGCATATGGCAATGTGGTTGAGGCAAAATCGTACAGTGATACAGGGCCATTGCAAATTGGCCCGTTCTCTTTTACTTTTTTGCTGACCAATCATCCTGTTCCTTGTTATGCCATGCGTATTGAAGATGGAGAAAGGTCGTTCGTCTATACAGCAGACTCAAGCTACATGGAGGAATTAGCAACATTTGCCCATGAGTGTGATTTACTCATTGCTGAATGTAGTGGCTACGGGAGTCAAGATGTAGCTCAATTCGGTCATATGAATAGCTATGATGTGGGAAAGCTTGCAACAAAAGCGCAGGCAAAAAAACTATTACTAACGCATCTTCCCCATGCTGGTGATCATGAGCAGCTACGGGATGAAACTGCTACAATTTATCATGGAGACATTTCCGTTGCTCGGCTAGGCTGGACTAATGAAGGCTAAAAAAAATAATTTTGCTTCTTCTATTTCGATTAGGAGAAGCTTTTTTTGTCTTTCATTTAAACCCTTAAACGCTGCCTAGCTTCGTCTCCAAGTCACTTGAGGTTGCTTCAGCCTGTCAATGGTTTCCTAAAACCTAGCAACACATTGACGGGGCTTCTAGTACTTGTCTCGGCTCAAGGAGCTTGCACTATTTGAACTTCATAAAGTGTATAGAATTTTAATGATAAATTGAGAAATTTGAAGAAAATAAAGGATGATAAGCGCTTACATGGCGTTTTGAAAATAAGCTGACTCATGTTAAGATGCTCATGTTAAAAACGGACCCGACTTTTGTGAGAGTCAAAAGTCAGAAAAAAATTTAATAGAGAAGAGGTGCACGATTGAATATACAATCTATTAAGGAGGAGTGGTTTGGCAATGTGCGAGGGGATGTGCTCGCAGGAATAGTCGTCGCTTTAGCCCTTATCCCTGAAGCGATTGCGTTTTCGATTATTGCTGGCGTAGATCCAATGGTTGGTCTTTACGCGTCTTTTTGTATTGCCGTTGTCATCGCTTTTGTTGGTGGACGACCTGGTATGATCTCCGCTGCAACAGGAGCCATGGCGCTGTTGATGATTAACTTAGTGGCTGATCATGGACTTCAATATTTGTTAGCGGCCACGATTTTAACAGGTGTGCTACAAATTTTATTTGGTGTTTTTAAGCTAGCAACCGTGATGAAATTTGTTCCACGAACTGTGATGGTTGGCTTTGTCAATGCATTAGCAATCTTGATTTTTATGGCACAGATTCAGCATTTTGTCGGTGAAACTTGGGTGATGTACGCCCTTGTTGCTTTGACACTTGCTATCATTTATCTGTTCCCGAAAATTTCCACTGCCGTTCCTTCCACCCTTGTTGCGATTGTCGTCGTAACAGCGATAGCCATCTTTGCGAATGTTGGTGTTCGTACAGTTGGTGATTTAGGAACACTTACACAGTCACTGCCGGTATTTTTGATTCCATCTGTCCCATTTAATCTTGAAACATTGATGATTATTTTTCCATATTCACTTGCACTGGCAATCGTCGGTTTGCTTGAGTCATTGTTAACAGCACAAATTGTCGATGATATGACAGATACCGACAGTGATAAAAATAAGGAGAGTCGCGGACAAGGGGTTGCTAATATCGTTACAGGCTTTTTCGGTGGAATGGCTGGTTGTGCCATGATTGGTCAATCGGTGATTAACGTTAAATCGGGTGGGCGAGGAAGGCTTTCTGCCCTTGTTGCCGGCGGATTTTTAATGTTCCTGATTATTGTTCTCGGGGGCATCGTTGCGCAAATTCCAATGGCGGCCCTTGCTGGTGTTATGATTATGGTATCAATTAGCACATTTGATTGGAATTCTGTACGTACCCTCCATAAAATTCCTCGTACAGATGCAGCCGTATTGGTCGTTACAGTAGGGACCGTTGTCATTACGCACGATTTATCCATTGGTGTATTAGCAGGTGTGTTATTAAGTGCCATTTTCTTTGCTGCAAAAATTTCCAAGGTTCATGTGGAAGAAAAGCTTGTGGAACATGGACAAAAGAAAATATACAAGCTTCAAGGTCAAATCTTTTTTGCCTCTGTTTCTGAGTTAATAAAGAAATTTGATTTCAAGGAAAACATTAAAGAAGTAGAAATTGATTTAACAGAAGCCCACCTTTGGGATGACTCCGCTGTTGGGGCGTTAGATAAAATCGAAATGAAGTTTAACCAAAACAATATTCCTGTTACTTTTACTGGCTTGAATACGGAAAGCAAACAGCTCTTTCAAAAAGTGGGCGGTTTATCAAAAGCTTCAGGTCATTAATGAATATAAAAAACGATTGTGTCTTAGCACAGTCGTTTTTTTTTATAAGCAAGGATAACTGGCTCTATATTGAATGTGGTGGTAGTTGCTTTAGCCAGTTGGTTGCTTAAAACCTGGCAACCCATTAACAGGCTTTTAGCACTTAGAGAGGGACCAAGGCGCTTTTGCTTTTCTTAATCATCCTAATGAATGTCAATGTATGAAGGATTCTAAAAAACAAAAAACTATAAAGATAGCTGATGAATTTACGATATTCATTAAAAGAAACAGAAGTCTTCAACAACTGAGGAAATAGGCTAATTGCTTATTTTTTATAAATTTTAGGCTTTTATACGAAATTTCGACCTGGATTTACAAAACCTTAACATTAAGCATAAATAGGATTAATATTCCGATACTATACTAACAAATGTAAGAGGGACATGGTGCCTACACAATTTCATACAATTTCCAATCAGAAAAAGGGAGGACAATTCATTGTACGGTAAAAAGGTCTTGTTATTTTTGGTCATGTCAGCATTAATGGTATTTGTTGCAGCATGTGGTGGAAGTGAAGAGCCAGCATCAGATGATACTGGAACAGACAATGCTGAAGGCGAAGCATCTGGTTCAATCGTAATCTCTGGTTCAAGTGCAATGCAACCATTAGTTGCGGCAGCTGCTGATGCTTATATGAATGAAAACATGGGGGCCAGTATCCAAGTGCAAGCAGGTGGTTCTGGTACAGGGTTAAGTCAAGTAGCGGATGGCGCTGTTGATATTGGGAACTCAGATGTTTTTGTTGAAGAAAAACCAGAAGTTGACGGAAGTACATTAGTTGATCACCGTATCGCAGTAGTAGGAATGGGTCCTGCAGTACACCCTGGAGTTGGACTTGAAGATATCTCAAAAGAAGATTTAATTCGTGTATTCACTGGAGAAGTGACAAACTGGTCAGAGCTTGGTGGAAGTGATACTGAAATTGTGCTTGTGAATCGTCCTGATTCTTCAGGTACTCGCGCTATCTTTGTACAATATGGGTTAGATGGCGCTGAAACAGCTGAAGGAATTACGGAAGACTCTTCAAACACGGTTAAACAAATTATCGCAGAGACTGAAGGTGCAATCGGCTACCTAGCGTTCTCTTATTATACAGATGATACAGTTACTCCACTATCTGTAGATGGTGTTGAGCAAACTGATGAAAATGTTCAATCAGGTGAGTACCCAATTTGGGCTTACATGCACTCTTATACAAATGGTGAGCCAGAGGGTTTAACAAAAGACTTTTTAGACTTTATGCTTAGTGACGAAGTTCAAAACACCATCGTCCCAGAAATGGGTTATATCTCTGCAACAAACATGCAAGTTGAGCGTGATGCAGAAGGTAACGAAACTGAGATTCAGTAATAGGCGAATAAGGATGGGTAAATCTCTTTTCCAGAGATTTACCCTGTTACGCTGTAATAGCGCAAGGGGGAGCTAATATGGAAGTGCAGGGTCATACTGTACGAGATCGATTATTAAAAAAACATAATCGTTCAGCTGAAAAAATTGAACGAAAAGGAAAATTCATCGTATATGGGTGTGCGTCAATCATTATTTTAGCCACACTTTCTATCACGTTCTTTTTGTTTTCAAAAGGATTACAGGCTTTTGTTGTAAATGGTGTAAGTCCAATTGAGTTTTTAACCAGCTTGGACTGGAATCCAACGAGAAGTGAAGCGAATGGAGGACCATCGTATGGGGCTCTGCCATTTATTTTCGGTTCGTTTGCCGTTACTATCCTCGCGGCACTTGTCGCAGCTCCACTCGGGATTGGGGCTGCCATCTTTATGACGGAAATTGCTCCAGCTTGGGGGCAAAGAATTCTACAGCCTGTCGTTGAACTTCTTGTTGGGATTCCATCGGTTGTTTATGGATTCATAGGTCTTACAGTCGTGGTGCCGTTTTTACGAGAACATGTAGGTGGCCAAGGGTTTGGCTTACTTGCCGGGATGATTGTTCTTTCGATTATGATTTTACCTACGATTACTAGTATTGCTACTGATGCATTGCGTTCTTTGCCGAATGGGTTTAGAGAATCTTCTCTTGCTTTAGGAGCAACTCGCTGGCAAACGATTTATCGCGTGCTCGTTCCTGCTGCGTTACCGATGTTATTGACAGCAGTTGTACTTGGAATGGCTCGTGCCTTTGGGGAAGCACTTGCTGTGCAAATGGTCATTGGGAACGCCCGAACGATTGCTGAATCGCTAATGGATCCAACTGCTACATTAACGACAATTATTACCTTAAACATGGGGCATACCGTTCAAGGAAGTGTTGATAATAATGTGCTATGGTCACTCGGCTTAATTTTATTAATTATGTCTTATATTTTCATTATTATCATTAGGTTTCTTTCAGCAAGGAGGACGTTTTAATGAATTCAAAAACAACAGATAAATTAGCTACAGGCGTCTTTCTTTTTATGGCTGTAATCATTGTATCAATCTTGGCAGGATTACTTGGTTATATTATATTTAATGGTTTTTCAAAATTAAATCTTGCCTTTTTAACGACGCCTCCAAGTTCAATACAGGCTGGCGGAGGGATTGGACCCCAGCTGTTTAACTCGTTCTATATTTTATTTTTAACGATGCTCATTACCGTTCCGCTCGGCTTAGGTGGCGGAATTTACATGGCCGAATATGCGAAGCCAGGTAAAGTAACAGATTTTATTCGTAGCTGTATTGAAGTCCTTGCCTCTCTACCATCGATTGTCATCGGAATGTTTGGTTTGCTATTGTTCGTCACGATTACAGGCTGGGGCTATTCAATTATTGGTGGGGCATTAGCTCTTACTGTGTTTAACCTTCCAGTTATGGTTCGTGTATGTGAGGATGCGATTCGCTCCGTACCTCGTGATCAAAAAGAAGCGAGTCTTGCCCTTGGCATTACTCACTGGGATACTGTTCGTACGGTACTCGTTCCAATTGCTTTCCCATCGATTTTAACAGGGGCAATCCTTGCGTCTGGACGTGTATTTGGGGAAGCGGCGGCCCTTCTATTTACAGCAGGTTTAACGACGCCTCGTTTGAATTGGGCGGATTGGAACCCGTTTTCTGAGACATCACCATTAAATATTTTTCGACCTGCTGAAACGCTAGCCGTTCATATTTGGAAAGTGAATACTCAGGGACTTGTGCCAGACGTGCGTGAAATTGCAGATGGAGCTTCAGCGGTACTTGTCATTGCTGTCTTGTTGTTTAATCTTTTTGCTCGTTGGCTAGGACGCTATATTCATAAGAAATTAACAGCTTCAAAATAATAAAAGGGGTGAGCAAGTATGGCAACTTTAACTGTAGAAAAAAACAGTGATGAGGTGCAAACTGCGCAGGGAACCGTTCAAAATAAAAATATTTTAACAATCAATGATTTAAATATTTATTACGGGGAAAAGCATGCCGTTCAACATGTATCCTTTGAAATTGAAAAAAATTCAGTAACAGCCTTAATCGGGCCATCTGGATGTGGAAAGTCGACGTTTTTGAGAAGCATTAACCGGATGAATGATTTGATTCCTTCTTCTTACTGCGATGGCGAAATTTTGTATGAGGACATTAATTTAATCGGGGATGATATTAATGTTGTCGCATTACGTAAAGAAATTGGAATGGTATTTCAAAAGCCAAATCCGTTCCCAAAATCCATTTATGAAAACATTACCCACGGCTTACGGTTCCATGGGGTAAAAAAGAAAGAATGGGACGGCATAGTGGAAGAATCATTGAAAAAAGCTGTCCTTTGGAATGAAGTGAAGGATCGCTTGCATGAGTCAGCGCAGTCCCTCTCAGGTGGACAGCAGCAACGTCTCTGCATCGCAAGAACACTTGCAATGAAGCCAAACATCTTGTTATTAGATGAACCAGCTTCTGCTCTCGATCCAATTGCCACAGCTAAGATTGAAGAATTGATTTTAGAACTGAAAAAGGACTATACAATTATCATCGTCACACACAACCTGCAACAGGCTTCACGGATCTCAGATAAAACAGCCTTCTTTTTGAACGGAAAACTGATTGAATACAGTGACACAAACCAGCTTTTTGTCAATCCGAAAGAAAAGCAAACTGAAGATTATATTTCTGGACGCTTTGGATAGAGAGGGAGATGGAGATGGACGCGACAATGGTCGAAAGAAAAAAAAGCGTAGACACTGTCTATGAGGTGAAAGATCTCAATTTATGGTACGGAAAGCAGCATGCATTAAAAAATATATCCTTCTCAATTGATGAGTCACAGGTGACGGCAATTATTGGGCCCTCTGGATGTGGAAAATCAACGTTTATTAAAACACTAAATTTAATGATTAACATGATTCCTTCTGTAAAAATGTCAGGAGAAATTAATTACAAAGGCAACAACTTGCTTTCAACAAAAGTGGATCTTGTTGACCTTCGTCAAAAGGTCGGCATGGTGTTTCAAAAACCGAATCCATTTCCGAAATCGATTTATGAGAATGTAGCATATGGTCCGAAGGTACATGGGATTAAAAAGAAAAAAGTTCTTGATGAAATTGTCGAAAAAAGCTTAAAAAATGCTTTTTTATGGGATGAAGTAAAGGATCGTCTTCATGCAAACGCAATGGGGTTATCTGGTGGTCAGCAACAACGTCTTTGTATTGCGCGTGCCCTTGCTACAGAGCCAAGTGTATTGCTAATGGATGAACCGACCTCTGCTCTTGATCCGATTTCTACGACAAAGATCGAGGAATTAATCAGTGAGCTGAAAAAGAACTACACGATTGTGATCGTGACCCACAATATGCAGCAAGCTGCACGGATTTCAGACCAAACGGCCTTTTTCTACATGGGAGAGCTAGTAGAAATCGGAGAGACGAATCAAATTTTCACAAGTCCAATAAATAAAAAAACAGAAGAATACATTACTGGACAATTCGGTTAAAGCGAGTTGATCGGACAATACTGAAGCCTTTTTTCTTTTTTTTTGAAAAAAGAGGTAGGGCGTCAGTTCAACTGAATGAAACAATGAAGCCTCCCTTTTGATTGAGAAGAGTTCTCCGTGTTACTTGAAGAGCTGGTTTTCATGAATGATAAAACTGGTGTGGTGGTGAGCATTTTTCTTAAAACTGCTATTGTCCTCCTTGTACTAGAAATTTTAAACAAGTTAGGTGGTTAAATCATGCTACGAACCTCTTTCCATCAAAAAATTGATGAAATTAAAGAAAAAATTATTTTCATGGGAAAAGAAACGGAACGACAGTTAAACAAAGCAATCGAAGCGATTTCAAATCCTGATGCGGAGTTAAAGGAATCAATCATCCGTGAAGATAAAGAAATTAATAAGCTTGAATTAGACATTAACAATGAGGTGTTTCTCCTAATTGCAAAACAGCAGCCAGTGGCCTCTGATTTACGTAAATTAATTGTCGCCTTGAAAATCTCAAGTGATTTAGAACGAGTCGGTGATTTAGCCGTCGACATGGCTAAGGTGTCAAGGAGATTAGACGTCACCGTTTTTAAAGAGAAGCGAGAGGCTCTATTAGAAATTGCAGAGCAGGCAAAATTTATGCTGAATGAAGCGCTTGAGGCCTATAAAACAAGCAATATTCTGTCGGCTCAAAAGCTCGCCACCTTAGATGACAAGGTCGATACATTATTCAGTGAGTTCATTAAAGGGTTGTTCCGTGAAGGGGTTTCAAAGCATGATGCTGAGCAGGTCACACAGCTAGCCTTTATCGCTCGTTACATTGAGAGAATTGCAGATTACGGAACCAACCTAGGTGAATGGGTAGTCTATGAGGTAAACGGAAAGCATTTTGATTTAAACTAACGGAGAAGAAGAGATCGTCTGCTTGTGAGCAATGGTCTCTTTTTTTATGTCAATAGCCTTCATTATAAGGGAAGGAATGCATTTTACATGGAGGCTCTTGATTGTACTTAAAAAATGGAGCACAAACCTTTTCTTCGTCTATTTTTAGTATAAAATGGGATGTATAAGATGCGCTTTTTAGCGATAAAAACATCGCTGAACAGTGAAAACCGGCATGTATTGTTTTTTCCATTTTCTTTACGTTTAACTTGGCTTGTTTCTTGCATAAAGTATGAAGAGAGGAACAAGGAGGCGATTCCAGTGACACGATCAGATGAGATAATTAAACAAACGGAGCAGTATGGGGCGCATAACTATCACCCTCTACCGATTGTGATTTCAAGAGGAGAAGGAGCCTGGGTAGAGGACCCTGAAGGAAACCGATATCTGGATATGCTAAGTGCCTACTCAGCTGTCAATCAAGGACACCGTCACCCGAAAATCATTGCAGCGCTAAATAAGCAAGCCGACCGGATTACGTTAACCTCTAGAGCCTTTCATCATGATCAGCTCGGGCCCTTTTATGAAAAAGTGGCAAAACTGACGAAAAAAGAGATGGTGCTACCAATGAACACAGGCGCTGAAGCGGTGGAAACTGCAGTCAAAGCAGCAAGGCGTTGGGCATATGATGTGAAAGGTGTTGAAGACAACCAAGCAGAGATCATCGTTTGTGAAAATAATTTTCACGGTCGGACGATGACGGCGGTTTCCCTTTCTTCGAACCCAGAATACAAACGGGGATTTGGACCGATGCTGCCAGGGGTTAAGGTGATTCCGTTTGGGGAAGCAGCTGCCTTAGAAGCAGCGATTACAAAAAACACAGCTGCTTTTCTTGTTGAGCCGATTCAAGGAGAGGCAGGCATCATTATCCCTCCTGATGGGTATTTAGCAAAGGTTCGTGAGATTTGTTCCCGTCATCATATTTTGTTTATCGCTGATGAAATTCAAGCGGGGCTTGGTCGCTCAGGAAAGCTTTTTGCAAGTGACTGGGAGGTCGTGGTACCGGATATGTACATTTTAGGTAAGGCTCTCGGTGGAGGAGTCATACCGATTTCAGTCGTGGCGGCAAATCGTGATGTGTTAGGAGTATTCGAACCGGGCTCCCACGGTTCGACATTCGGTGGAAATCCATTAGCCTGTGCAGTGGCGATTGCTTCACTTGAGGTGATGGAAGAAGAAGGACTTGTGGATCGTTCCCATCAGCTCGGACATTACGTGATGGAAGAGCTGGCGAAAGTAAGCCATCCTGATATTAAAGAAATAAGAGGGCGCGGTCTGTTTATTGGTATTGAGCTCCGTGTGCCTGCACGACCGTATTGCGAACGTTTAAAAGAACAAGGCATTCTTTGCAAAGAAACCCATGATCATGTCATCCGCCTCGCACCTCCTTTGGTGATTGCTGAAGAAGATTTAAAATGGGCATTAGAAAAAATTCGAGCGGTGTTCACTTCTTAATGTAAGGATAGGTAAGGTGGTAGAATGTTTACTACCTTGCCTTATCGTCAGAAGATTGACACCTTTGAAATGATTCGGCAAGATGAAGGTGAGTACATCGTTTTTCTATAGAAATCCAACGGTCTGCTTCAGACAAAGGAGAGAGATTATGGAAAAAATAGGCATTATCGGTGTTCCAATGGATTTAGGACAAAACCGTCGTGGGGTCGATATGGGACCTAGTGCCATCCGGTATGCAGGTTTGACGCAGCGCTTGCAAAATCTCGGATTTGAGGTCCATGATTTAGGCGACATTCCAATTAACCATCCAGGCGAAGTAAAAGCGGAGCATAGTAATTTAAAAAACCTAGGTGAAGTGGTTAAAGCGAATGATTTATTACGTCAGCATATCGAAAAAATACAAGCAGATGGATATTTCCCTTTAGTTCTCGGTGGGGATCATAGCATTGCGATTGGAACATTAGCTGGTGTAACAAAGCACCGAAAAAATCTAGGGGTTATTTGGTATGATGCCCATGGTGATTTGAATACAGCAGAAACGTCTCCTTCTGGAAATATTCACGGTATGCCTCTTGCAGTGAGTCTTGGGATCGGTCATAAGGCTCTAACGACAATTGGTGGATTCGCTCCGAAAATCAAGCCTGAAAACATCGTTATTATCGGTGCTCGGTCGTTGGATGATGGGGAAAAGGAATACATTCGAGAGAAAGGCATCAACATTTTTACGATGCATGAAATTGACCGACTTGGCATGACTGCTGTGATGGAAGCTGCGATTGCTCATGTGACAAAGGGAATGGACGGGGTTCACTTAAGCCTCGACCTTGATGGGCTAGATCCTAATGATGCGCCAGGTGTAGGAACCCCTGTGATTGGCGGACTTTCTTATCGAGAGAGTCATTTAGCGATGGAAATGCTAGCTGAGGCGAACATCATTACCTCTGCTGAGTTTGTAGAGGTAAATCCCATATTAGATGAACGAAATAAAACAGCAGAAGTGGCTGTTGCGCTCATTGGCTCGTTATTTGGTGAAAAGCTCCTTTAGTAGGAGGCTTTTTATATGAGTCAACAGGGAAAAAGTGAAGCATCTGCTCCAGTTGCTGTTTTTGATTTGAAACGTGTGCAGTCTTGTAAGACGTGCTCTTTCTTTTTATTAGGCTTCCGGGAAGATTTTGATTATAATGGAGAGGGGCTTTGAATGTGGATACATCATGTGAAAGGAGGATAATAGATAATGGATGTATTACTTACGATTCACCGCGATTCTTGGGCGGTATTAATTGTTCTCTTTCTCGTTAGTTACTTCTTACTAAAAACAGGGAAAGGGAAAGCAGGAAAAATTGTACATATGATTGTGCGCCTTTTCTATCTCATTATGATCATCACAGGTATTGGTTCGCTCATTGCGTATAATTTTGCTGCCATGTACATTGTAAAAGGCATTCTGGCGATTGCTTTGATTTACGTGATCGAGATGATTTTAGTCCGTACAGCGAAAGGAACCTTAGGTGGCAAAGCAGCAACCTATTGGCTCGCTTTCATTATTCTACTCGTCATTGTCGTTCTTATGGGCTTTGGCGTCATTCGTTTTTAGCTGACAGAGGCTGACTTTTTTGTCAGCCTTTTTTCATTGTCTCAAATAAGTGCACCTTATTCTGTAATATTGTGGAAATGAATAAAGGGCGTAGAGTGATTATGATAAAATAAAAGAAACCAGACAGGTTAGTGTGGAGGGAGAAACGAGATGGAATGGCAGCTTAAAGCGTTTCAAGAGTTATCTTTAGATGAACTATATGAAATCATAAAACTGCGAATCAATGTTTTTGTTGTAGAACAAACTTGTCCTTATCAAGAGCTTGATGATTTTGATCGAGATGCCGTCCATTTATGTGCATGGGAGCATGGACGACTTGTGGCATATGCACGAATTTTAAAAGCAGGTAGTAAATATAACGAAGCTTCGATTGGACGTGTCATTGTCAATCCAGTAGATCGAAGCAGGGGTTTTGGAAAAATGCTGTTTAGACGAGCCCTTAACTATTGTACAGAGGTCCTGAATGAAACAAAGGTGAAAATTCAAGCGCAAACCTATTTGCGTGCCTTTTATGGTTCATTTGGCTTTCAAGAAATTTCTGACGTGTATGATGAGGATGGCATTCCACATGTAGATATGATGAAATCATGAAAAATGAGGTGAAGATCATGTCACAGCATCAAATCATCCGATCGCATTTAAAAGAGATTGCAGCTGAGCCACGGTTGAAGAAGTGGTTTGACTGGCAACGAATGGAGAGAAAGCCACTTTATTATTTGCTTCCATCCACTCAGTGGCTACAAACGGCTCGGAAGCGGCAGCCAGGAATGAAGTTTACGACATTTGACGATGTAGCAGAGGTCGTTTTGAAGCAAGCCAATTATTCTTATATAGCGATTGGTGAAGAGGAACGAACGTTGTGGTTTCAACAGTTTTTGGAGGACGGCCTCCTCTCCGAAGAAGCAGAGGAAGAAGAGACATTTTACAGCAAAGTGAATGGTTATGCCGATACTTATGGACAAATAAAGCGATTAGGATTAACGGTTGAAGAGGGAGCAAGTGGACTTGAGCGGTTAAAGCCATTGTTTTCGAAGTATGAGAAGCAAGCCATAGAAGAGCGCGGCTTACTTGATCCAGAAAATCGAATCCTTCAAGGGGCCAAGCTTCTTCAGGAAAATCGCCATCCATGGGCAATCGGTGGTATCGTTATTGACGGCTTTTACGATTTTAGCCCACTGCAATATAAGCTGCTAATAGCACTTGTTGAGGCGAATATCCCGATAACGATTTATTTGCCAGCAAGCTTTGCCGCGTCGATACTAGAAGATACGATGTCCCAGCTTAAAAAAATTGGTTTTGTTGAAGCCCGAGCCTCAGAACGAGACCAAGATAAGCCCATCACTGAAACGATTCAGCTAAGGACGGCTTCGACAATAGAAGAGCAGCTGTACGGGGTCCTTCACGATATCATTGAGGAAGAAAAACCTTACGACTTATATGGTGTATTACTTGTGAATGAAAGGCAAGAACGTGTGGAGCTTGAACGTTTGACAAAGGAGCTTGACATCCCTCTTCAAGTGCCAAGAAAGCAGCAAGTAGGGGATACGCAGATGTACGGTTTACTTGATCTTTGGTTACGTGCTCCACATTTTTCCACGAAGTGGGAGCAATTGCCGGTGCTTGAGCAGGTCATGAAGGTGCTCTTTATTACAGGGAGACAGTTCATGATGATAAAAGAAGAATTTATTCGAACCAATAAAGTTATCGATCCTTCAGTAAGTCAATTGTTTACAGCATTGACGCAAAATAAATGGAAGAAAAAAGGTCGTTTTATTGATTTCTTGCAGCTTCTTGAAGAGGGAATTCATGAAAGCGGCATTTTAACACATTTGGAGACTGCATTAGCGATGACAGACAACACATTTGTGGCAAAGCAACTCGCCACAGAATATCGTGCCCTGCAGATTCTTTTACAAGTGATAAAAGAAAAACACGACGAATTTATCGACAATGGCTTGAGCTCCTTTTCGATTCGCTTCGAGCTGTTTCAAGAGTGGCTTTTCGATACCGCTCAGAAGGCGAGTTTTTCGATCGAACGAGGGGATCCGCACGGTTTAGCTGTGCATACATGGCGAGATGTTGCTCTCTTTAAAGGCACCCACCTTTATGTCATTGGTATGAATGAAGGCATCTTTCCTGCACAGCATCAATTAGGTGGATACATGCAGGAAAAAGAATTGTATCAGCTACCAATCCCTTATGGCCGTCCTACTCAAGCAACCTCTCGTAAAAAACAGGATGCTTATTTTCAACAGCTCTTTTACCTTGCCGATACGATTACCTTTTCCTATGTCAAAGGCGTAAATCTAGAAAACCCATTGCTGCCTTCTCCATATCTTGAACCATATCTTTATTTAGAAAATCATCAATGGACATGGGAAAAGCGAATGCGTAGAGCTAATGCAGCTTCTAAAACCGATCAAATGTTTAAAGGTGCTTATCTCCTTGGGAAGGGAGATCAGCTTGATGAAATGACGCCTGAGCTAACGGCATTCCAAGCGAATGTAAGGCGCCTTGAAACAGGGGAGGAAAAAATCACTGTCGATCGCCTCGCCCGTAAAGATGTCGTCGCTATTACAGAGCTAGAGAGCTATGCACGCTGTCCATTTCGCTATGCCATGGAACGAGTGTTTGAAGTGAAGGAGCCGTTGCAGCAGCAAGAGAGAATCTCTCCCCTTGATCTCGGAAGGCTCGTCCATCAGCTAATCGAGGCATTCTACAAAAACATGAATATGATCGGTGTCTCCTTCGGTTCGTTATCTGAAGAGGTAAAAGAGCAGGCGTTTCAGATGTTAATGGATCGATTTAATGAATTATGGCAAGGGATTGAGCAGGCGAGCTTAGAGATATCTAGACTCGATTTAGAACTGGCAAAAAGGGAATGGAGCAGACGTCTGAAAAAATGGTGGGCGGCTGAACGGAAGCATTTTTGGGATCATCCTGATGTGGCGACAATGGCGATTTACGCCCTTGAACGAACAGTATGCTTTCCGATTGAGCTACCGGGTGGACGAACGCTAACATTGACGGGAAAAGTTGATCGCATTGATGCAGATAATGAAGGCTTTGTCGTTTATGATTACAAAACTGGAGAAGCACAATTAAAGATATCAAAGCATGTGCCCTCAGGTCTTAAGCTTCAATTGCCACTCTATCTTATGGCGGTAAAAAATCAAATGGACAACGGAAGAACGGCCCATGGTGCCACGTATATTTCGCTTAGAGACCCTGAAAAACGCTCTAATAACGGGGTG
Source organism: Halalkalibacterium ligniniphilum (assembly GCF_000334155.1). Classification (GTDB taxonomy): domain Bacteria; phylum Bacillota; class Bacilli; order Bacillales; family Bacillaceae_D; genus Halalkalibacterium; species Halalkalibacterium ligniniphilum. Next base: position 16,017 of record NZ_ANNK01000058.1, read on the forward strand.
TGGAAAACAGAGCATGTAGGAAAAGGGTCAAGGTTTCAAGTGTCAAGCTTTTGTAAAAATCGAGAGGACGATCTAGGGGAAGCAAGCTTTTTAGAAAAATATGAGCTAACGAGCCGGATCGAAGAATTATGGAATGGAATGAATGAAGATTTTTCCGTCCGGCCTCTTGATTGTGCGAAAGGCTGTCCATATAAATCAGTGTGTCGTGTAACCGATGAGCAAGTTGAGAAAGGAGCAGCGGCGTGGGATTAACATTTAATACGGAACAAGAACGAGCCATTTTTTCTCATAAGCCTTTTGTTGTATTGTCAGCTGGAGCAGGCTCAGGAAAAACCCGAGTTTTAACTGAACGGTACATTTATGTGTGTGAACAGAAATGGAAAGAGAAAAGCTTAGGGATTGGACATTTTGGGGCGACAGTGGATGAAATTGTGGCCATTACCTTTACTGAAAAAGCAGCAAGAGAGATGAAAGATCGGATTCGCTCACGGCTTCATGAACGAATGAACGAAGCAGTGGAGAATGGTGAAGGAGAATTAGCCGAATTTTGGCGAGTACAAAAAGAAAAGATGGACCGGGCAACAATCCTTACGTTCCATAGCTTTTGTCAAAAATTACTCACAGAATATGCGATGGAAGCAGGCCTTCCTCCACGTATTTCGATCTTGGATGAAAAGGAGGCGATGTTAGTCAAACGAGGCATTTTGAAGGATTTATTTCAACGTTCAAGCCTTGGCGAATCCTTCGATCTACTGCTTCAAATTTTTTCAAAAGGTCAGCTGATTGAATCAATCGAAGCTCTCTATGGCCGGATTCGAGAGCTGTCTTCTGACCCAAAAATTTTTGCGCGCCTCAATGGGAGAGAAATGCTTGAAAAGCAAAAGGATGCTCTCCAAACACAAAAGAAACAAATGATCATGGCTTTCCATGAAAAAGCAAAGGGGTGTGTAGAGGCTTTTTCGGGACTATCTGGATTAACAAAATCCATGCAAGACCATGTGGAGCGAATAAAAGCGTTGTATCCGTCTGTTCATCCAGACATGGGACCTGATGAATACATAGCAAAAGTGGAACAGATGATGCCGGGGCGTGGCCATAAAAGCTGGGCAGAAAAAGCTCCCCCTCTTCAAGAAATCTATGAAACTCATTGGAAGCTGTTAAAGGAACAGTGGAAGTCTTTTTCGAGTGCGACGGTCATTGCCCCTCATCTCGTACACGTTCTGGATCATTTTCTTTGCGTCCTACAGCACTTCCACCTCGAATACGAAGAACAAAAGCAACGAAGAGGAATGCTCGATTTTTCTGATCTCCAGCAAAAAGCAGTCATACTTTTGCAAAAAACGGCGATACAACAAGCTTGTCGCCTCCAGTTTCGGCACATAATGGTTGATGAATTTCAAGATACAAACCAGCTACAAATGGAAGTGCTTCGTCATATCCAGCCTGACTACCAATTTCTTGTCGGCGATAAAAAGCAATCCATCTATCGATTTCGAGGGGCCGATGTGAGCTTGATGAGAGAGGTTGGGGAGCAAGCAAAGAAGCGTGAGGATGCTGAATACATTGAGATGAGCACCAATTACCGCACATCAAAGCCTGTTATTGATGTGATTAATTCGCTGTTTACCTCAATTATGGCATCTAAGGATGAAACTTCTGACCAAATGGATTACGTTCCATTGGTTCCAGCAAGACCAAGTGAGAAAGAAGGAGAACAACGAGTCGAGCTGATTGCGATTGAAGAAAACACTGAAGAGGAAGAGGGAAAGCAAGGGCAAGGAGAATCAGAGATGCTTGCCAATCGACTTGTTGAAATGATGAGGAGTGGAACCCCTCGTGTTTTTACAGAGTGGGGTTGGCAGCGACCACGGTGGCAGGATATGGCGATTTTAATTCCGGCTCGTACTCATCTGCTTCAGCTTGAACGAGCATTAACAGAGAAAGGAATCCCATACATTGTCTATGGTGGAGTTGGCTTTTACGAACGTCAAGAAATAACCGATTTCCTTTCCATTTTGCAATGGCTGAATCGCCCGTTTGAATCATTGTACCTTTTTTCACTCTTACGCGGTCCCCTTTTTGGATTAACGCTAGATGATTTACTTGGGGTGCAGCTGCAGCTTCAGGAGCAGCAGACGCTACCAGACTATGTACTGAAGGGGGATTATGCTCACAATGAACAATTGTCTTTAAAGGTCAAAAAGGCCTTTGATAAAATCAATCAGTGGCTTGAGCAATGGGTACCATTCAGAGCACAACCGACACTTTCAAGCCATTTACATTTACTTTTTGAAGCAAGTGGGTTAAAAACAGCGTTACTTCTTCAGCATAATGGCGTGCAAAAAGTAAAAAATGTAGAGAAGCTCATTCGTGAAATCGTGTCATGGCGAATGTTAGTACTTGAGGATATTCTAGAAAAATTGGAACAATTAAAGACTCTTGTCTCTCAAGAAGGCGAAGCAGAAATCGAATTAGAGGAAGGGGACGCCGTTCATATCATGACCATTCATGCATCAAAGGGGCTGGAATTTCCAATTGTTTGTTTGCCACAGCTTGGTCGGCGTCCTCGCTCTGACAAAGGAAAAGTTCGCTTTGATCTAAACCAAGGAATTGTTTTGCAGTATGAATATGAGGAAGAAGAGGAAGAAAGCCCAAAAAAGTATGAGTCACCAGGTTATGCTCTTGTGAAAGCGCAAGGGGAGGAAGAGGCGTTAGCAGAAACGAAACGACTTTTTTACGTAGCGACAACAAGAGCAAAAGACTATTTGTTGATGATTGGGACCAAATCTTCGTCTCGTCATTCTTGGCTAAGCTTTATTGAAGAAGCGCGAGACGAAAATCCATTTTTGGAAACGGCTATGCTTAATACAGCACATGTGGATGAACAGAACCCTTGGCAACAAGAAGAGCAAACTCACTCCCTTCCACCTGTTATGGCCCGTTCTCCCAAAATTGAACGGTTTTCTGTTTCTGAATTGATGACATTTATGAAGAGCCCCACTTTATATTATGAAACGTATGTGCTAGGCATTCATTCATTGTTTCAAGCAAATGGAGAAACATCGAAAGCTAGTCCAGTTCAACCGAGCACACTCGGGACGCTGGTACACCGTGCGTGTGAACTGCGAGATTATGGGTTTACAACAGAAGAAGCGATTGAGGAAGCTATTGCATCTAGTGAACAAGAGTTGGAAGAAAAGGCATATCGGGATGAAATGATCGAATTAATGGAGAACTATCATGATGGCATCATTGCTGAGTTAGGTGAGCCTGTGGCAAATGAATGGTCATTTTCAGTTGAAGTTGAAGGTGCTGAGATTGTAGGAGAAATTGATAAAATCGTTCGGAAAGATGAAAAAGCCCATTTGATTGATTTTAAAACCAATCAAATTTGGAGATCAGGGAAAGAGCTTTTTTCATACTATGAGCCTCAGCTTTATTTGTATAAGCTTGCTTATGAACAGGAAACAGGTGAAGCTGTCGGGTCCCTCTGTCTGTATGTTTTAAGAGATAAAAAGGAGCCGCTTCATATTTTGCCCCAAGAAAAAGGAGCAGAGGAAGAGGTTCGTGAGGCGATTCGAAAGCTTGTCCACTTACGGCAAACGAATGCTAACCGAAGCGAGTATGAACAAATAGAAAGAAAATGAGGTAGATTCTTATGTTGGACAAGTATAAGCTCGTCATCTTTGATTTGGATGGGACACTGTATGAAGGAACGGAGCATTTTGACTTTTATGCAGAGCATTTAATGAAAAAGGTGAACAGGGAAAAGCGAGCGGCATTTAAAGATGATTACGAAAAAATGAAAGCTGGTCAGCATACAGTGCAAATCGGCAAAGGATACGACATGCAAAGGGATGTGATTTTAACCGTCGATCCAATGTCTTTACTCGTTACAGATGCACAGGATTGGACGGGAAAAGCTTGGAGTCAGGAGGCAAGAGAGTCCACTTATTCAGATGCGGTTGTCTTTGATTTTGAAAAAATCATTGCGATTGGTGACGGCTGGTGGCTTCCCTTTGTTACAGCAAAGCATTATGGTGTCATTGATTGTTACTCTAGCTATTTGGCAACCAAAGCGTATATGGTGACGGACGCTTTTCAATTAACACCCCTCCCTGGTTTAAAAGAAGGGCTTCTCTTTTTGAAGGAAAAAACAAACATCGTATTACTGACAAATAGTGACCGCGAAGACGTACAGCGCTTATTAAAAGAGCTTCATCTAACAGGTGTTTTTGAGCACATCATCACGTCTGCGAAAAAACCTTCGCGCACGAAAGACCTTTTTGAACAGTTGCTGTCTTTGTATAAAGCGAATCCGAAAGAGAGTGTTTCAATTGGAGATAATTTTTTGAATGAGATTGCACCAGCCCTTAGTCTAGGAATGAATGGTATTTATATTACACCAGTAAGAGAAACAAGCTATACTGATGAAAAACTAACAATTGTAAAAAGTATTATCAATTGTTTTTAAGGCACAGAAACCTACATGAGCGGCTCGCTCTTCCCACTGGGATGAAAATGAGTTCGTCTGGTTATACTGTACACCATTTCAATGAAGGCGGTGTGAGCGGAAGTGCTTCATTGTTTCACCAACTTGTACTGAAGCTCCGTCCCCTTATCACAGAAAAGGAGTGAGGCGATACGACAGTGAATGATAAGTTATGGTAAAATCAAACGAACGATGTAGCAATTCAAATTCTGATGAAAAGAGAGCGCGAAAGCTATGAACGATTCTGAGTTTGAAAAACGGTTATCTGATTGGGAGCAACAATATCATTCGTTGTTTTACGATAACACCAATGCTGTATTCGTATTGAATAAAGCTGGTCAGTTTACAAGAGTCAATCCCGGGATGCTTTCAATGACAAAATATGATGAAAAAAAGTTATTGAGCATGAGCATTTTAGATCTTGTAGAGAAAAAGAGTAAGCAAGAGGCTGCAGGCGTTCTTAACGCTGCCATGGGCGGAGTAACCAAAACGTTCGAAAGTCAAATTCGCTGTGAAAATGGAGAGGGGTTGTTTTTCCACGTAACCCTCATACCGAAGCGTCATGATCAAATGGTCAATGGAGTTATCGGTATAGCTCAAAATATAACAGAACGTCGAATGGCTGAGCGAGAAATGACGCGATTGGCAAATGAGGATGGAAAAACCAGATTGCCAAATGAACGGATGGCGCGTGAACAGATAGAACGTGCTGTTGGGAAAATGAATCAAGGTGACCAATGGAAAGTAGCGGTGCTCCTAGTAGATTTAGATCGCTTTAAGCATGTTAATGATACGTTAGGTCATTTATATGGAGATTGGGCATTAAAAACAATAGGAGAGCGCATAAAAATGGCGCTCGAAAAAGAGCAATTTCTTGGGAAAATGGAAGGCGACAAGTTTTTGATCTTGCTTCCTACAATTGTGGAAGGGGACGTTGCAATAGAAGTAGGAAAACGGATTCAGGAACAGATCAAAAAGCCCCTTTTCATTGATGGATATGAGTTTTCAGTTACCGCGTGTATTGGGATTGCCTTATACCCTGACAATGGAAATGGAACAGACGCATTGTTAAAAGCTGCAGATGCGGCGCTGTACCGTGCAAAATCTTCTGGTAGTGATACATATAAGCTATATGCAGATGATATGAAACGCAAGTTATATGAATGGTTTTATATGGAGAATGCTTTACGAAAAGCCATTCAACGAGGTGAATTTGAGCTTTACTTCCAACCACAATTTCATTTAGAAACGGCTACATTAAGTGGGGAAGAGGTGCTTGTTCGATGGCGCCATCCGCAATTAGGTCTATTAAGCCCAAGTGCATTTATTTCTATCGCTGAAGAAACGGGTCTCATTCTTCCGCTAGGAGAGTGGGTGTTACGGGAAGCGTGCAAACAGAAACGTATTTTTTTAGATAAAGGGTTTCCAGCTGTACCGATTTCTATTAATTTATCTTTACGGCAATTTTTACAGCAAAATATTGTAGAGGTAATTGAATCAATATTGGAAGAAACGGGCTTATCTTCTTCTATGCTAGAAATTGAAATAACAGAAAGTGTAACCATCGATCTTGAAAGAACCCTTCATGTGCTATCCCGCTTGAAAGAGATAGGGATACGAATCAGCTTAGATGACTTTGGTACAGGCTATAGTTCCCTTCAATACCTTAGCCAGCTTCCGATTCATAAGCTTAAAATCGATCAATCATTTGTGCGCAGCTTAGAAAATGGAAATAATAGCAAGGCGATTATCTCGATGATTATCAATCTTGGGCACCTGCTAAAGCTTACCGTTATTGCGGAAGGTGTGGAGCATGAAGAACAGCTTGCGTTTTTAAGAGAGCAAGGCTGTGATACTGGCCAGGGCTATTACTATTCAAAGCCCCTGACAACCTCCGAATACATAGCGTTTCTTAAAAGCATTGGGAACCAGTGATTTTCTAGAACTTTTGAATAATTTTAATGGCAGGAATCGAAAAAATCTAATGAGTAGGAAGACATGTTTTAAAAACAATGACATAATGAACCATGAATGATCCAATTTTTCTATGAAGAAATGCTTATTTACTTAAAAATTATGCTATGATGTAAGAGATGTTACTAGTTGAAGATTTAGGTAAAAATAATCAAACGTGCTCCTTTCGGTTTATCACGATATCGAGGTGAAAAAGGTCTTGATTAATTCTGAGTATTTAGACGTATTTATTGATGAAAGCCAAGAGCATTTACAAGCAATTAATGATAATTTATTAAAGCTTGAAAATGAACCAGATGATTTATCGATTGTTGGTGAGATCTTTCGTTCTGCCCATACACTTAAAGGGATGGCAGCAACGATGGGCTTTGAAGACCTCGCTCACTTAACACATAACATGGAAAATGTACTTGACTTAATAAGAAATCATAAGCTTCAGGCAACGAGTGCTGTACTGGATGGGGTGTTCGCGGCGGTAGATGACCTAGAAGCAATGGTTGTTGACATTTCAAGCGGTGGCGATGGTAAAAGGGATGTCACAGATGCTGTAAGAATGTTGGAGCTTATTGAAAAAGGGGAGTCAGAAGTTGCTGCGACGGTTGCTGTAGAAGAAATCGCAGAAAAACCTCAATCATCCAACGAAAACTTTGAGGAAAATTATGACGAGTTTGAATTAACCGTTCTACAGCAGTCTCAAGAACAAGGATACATGGCTTATCAAATTAAGGTGTCGCTTGACGAGAATGCGATGCTAAAGGCTGCCCGTGTTTTTATGGTTTTTGAAGTATTAGAACAAGTCGGTGAAGTGATTAAATCAAATCCTCCCGCTGAACAGTTAGAAGAAGAGAAATTTGATCAAAGCTTTCTTGTTACGGTTTTGTCGAAAAAAGATGCCGAGGAAATCAAGCAGCGAATTTTAAAAGTTTCAGAGATTGTCGAGGTAATCGTTCAACCGATAGATGTACAAAAGCTTGGGTCGAAAGAAAAGCAAGCAGTGGAAGAACGAGAAACAGATCCAAATTCAGATGAAGCAAAACAAAATGTAGTGAAAAAAGAAAATGGAACCGGGACACAAAAAAAGGCGACAGAAGCGAATAAAACGATTCGTGTGAATATTGAACGTTTGGATGTATTGATGAATTTGTTTGAGGAGCTCGTTATCGACCGGGGCCGTTTAGAGCAAATTGCAAGCGAGTTAAAAAATAGTGAATTGAACGAAACGGTGGAACGCATGTCTAGAATTTCAGGTGATTTGCAAGAAATTATCTTGAACATGCGAATGATGCCAGTCGAGCAAGTTTTCAATCGTTTTCCACGTATGGTTCGAAGCCTCTCCAAGGATTTGAAGAAAAAGGTGAATCTCGAGATCATTGGTGCGGAGACGGAGCTTGATCGTACGATTATCGACGAAATTGGCGATCCTCTTGTTCACTTAATACGCAATTCGATTGACCATGGAATTGAAACGCCAGAGAAGCGTCGTCAGCTCGGGAAGCCTGAAGAAGGCACAGTCATTTTAAAGGCATTTCATAGTGGAAACAATGTATTTATTGAAATTGAAGACGATGGTGCCGGTATCAATCGGGATAAAGTATTGGAAAAGGCTATCTCTAATGGAATTGTAACAGAAGAAGACGCTGCAAAACTGAGCGATCAGCAAGTGTTCAGCCTATTATTTGCCTCTGGTTTTAGCACAGCTGATAAAATAACGGATGTGTCTGGTCGCGGGGTCGGATTAGATGTGGTTCGAAACACATTCGAATCGTTAGGCGGTGTTGTTTCTGTAAATTCAACACTTGGACAAGGTTCGGTATTCTCGATACAGCTTCCGTTAACATTATCAATCATCGATGTTATGTTGGTTGAAGTTCAAGATGAAAAATATGCGATTCCATTATCATCCATCGTTGAGACGGCGATTGTTTCTAAAGATGATGTATACAGTGCACATAACCAAAAAGTGATTGATTTCCGCGGAAAAGTGGTACCGCTCGTCTTTTTACGAGATATTTTTGAGGTGCCAGGTGGAGAGGTCGAAGAAGACTTTTACTCCCTTGTTATTATCCATAAAGGTGAAAAAGTCGCTGGGCTCGTTGTCGACTCCCTTATTGGCCAGCATGACATTGTATTAAAGTCGCTAGGTAATTACTTAACTGAAGTGTTTGCCATCTCTGGAGCGACCATTTTAGGAAATGGACAAGTAGCGCTAATCGTCGATACGAATGCACTGATTAAGTAACCAATGACAGGAGGCCGAAGACGTTGTCGAGTGAAACTGTAACAATGAAGAATTTAAAAGTCATTGTTTTTCAATTAAAGGATGAAGAATATGCGATCGAGGTTGACTATGTTCAATCGATCGAACGAATGCAGCCTGTGACGCGAATTCCTGGAACACCGTCCTTTGTCACTGGAGTTATGAATTTGCGCGGTGTCATCACGCCGATTATCAATTTAAGAAAGCGTTTTGAAATTGAGGAAAAGGAATATGACGAAGCGACAAGAATTCTAGTGATTTCTACAGAGAATCTAGAAATTGGTTTTATCGTTGACGGAGCGAATGATGTCATTGATATTCCAACTGAAAAGATCGAGCCTACACCTGAAGTGGTGGGTGGTGTTGAAGCGGAATATCTTCGTGGAGTCGTAAAGCTAGACAATCGTTTGTTTACATTATTAAACTTAGAAAAAGTGATTCAGAAGTCTTAGATTTTGAGAAAGGTTGGGAATAAACAATGGCATCTGTATTAATAGTCGATGACGCAGCATTTATGCGTATGATGATTAAAGATATTTTATCAAAAAACAATTTTGAAATTGCAGGGGAAGCAGCAAACGGTGCTGAGGCTGTTGATTTGTATAAGGATCTAAAGCCTGACCTTGTTACGATGGATATTACTATGCCTGAAAAAGATGGCATCCAAGCTTTGAAAGAAATCAAGGCAATTGATGCAAATGCAAAAGTGATTATGTGCTCTGCAATGGGTCAGCAAGCAATGGTTATTGATGCGATTCAATCTGGAGCAAAAGATTTTATTGTGAAGCCTTTCCAAGCTGATCGTGTACTTGAAGCAATCAATAAAGTATTAAGCTAATCAGAATTATTTTTATGAAAAGCCCCTGTTTGCTATCAATCGTAAATGGCAAAAGGGGTTTTGCCGTTCTTAGAAATATACATTCACCATAATGGGCAAAGAAGAGATAATGAATACGATGTTTAGCTTGGATATCTCCATAGGACAAACCGTGTGAAAATAATTTTTTATCGTATCCGACTATGAATGAGACAAGTTAGGTAAAATAAATAATGGAATGTTTTATCTGTGTATATTAATCAGTTTTTTTTGTGTATTGAAATCGTTGATCTATAGTGTAAGATATGAGAGTAGTGGCAATGGTCGGGTTAATCCCACACCGTTGTACATCTTTTCATCACTACACTTTAGGAACGATTGCGAAGAAGGAGTTTGCTGCATGAAAAAACAGTTTTCTGTCATTGGACTTGGTCGATTTGGAAGCAGCGTGTGCAAGGAGCTTTATAAGCTTGGACATGAAGTATTAGCCATTGATATAAATGATGATAAGGTCAGTGAAATGACGAGATATGCAACACACAGTGTGATAGCCGATGGAACCGATGAAAAGTCACTTCAATCCCTTGGAATTCGAAACTTTGATTATGTTGTCGTCGCTATCGGGGATAATATTCAATCAAGCATTCTCTGTACTTTGCTCTTAAAGGAATTAGGTGTAAAGAATGTCTGGGTCAAGGCGCAAAACGAATACCATCAGCGTGTCTTGGAGAAAATTGGAGCTGATCGTATCGTTCACCCTGAGCAAGATATGGGGATCCGTATTGCTCAACATTTAGTTTCTGAGAAGATTGTGGATTACATCGAGCTTTCTCCTGACTACAGCATTGTCGAATTATTGGCGACGGAAAAAATTGCGAACCAAACGTTAGTTGAGTTAGACATCCGTGCAAAATATGGTTGCACCATTCTGGGCATTAAGCAAGGGGAAGACATTAACATAGCACCTAAACCAACTGATGAAATCAAAAAAGGGGATATTTTAATTGTGATTGGACATAAAAATGATTTGAAACGATTCGAATCAGAAGGAGTGTAAAAGTGGGCATCAAACCCACTTATTCTTTTTTGTTGCTTAGTAAGGCTGTCACGTATGAAAATGCTGCATGCTTTAGCTGAGCATTTAATATCCTTGTGACCCCTTCATACCCTCGATAGCGATAAACGTATTCTGTGAAAAATCCATCGTTTACACTTTTCTCAATTGTCAATTGTTGACGAGCCATTGCTCGCTTTAACGGGGTTAGCTCTTTACTAACTGAATACAATTGATTCGTGAAAAACTCCATAAGCGGTTCACTAAACTTAAGTTGAAGCTGAGCCAATGCTTCAATATCCCGTTCAAATGCTTGGCGAACGACATTTAATATAATGTAGCGGCGGAGGAGGTCTTGTTCTTTATCGGATAGTAAGGGCATGATTTTGTACACTCCTTTAAAAGAACGTATGTTCGTATTTATTTTATCCTAATTTGGTTTAGAGCGCAAGCGATGGGAACAATAAAAAATGAACGAAAAGCTCTATCTTTATAAAAAAATATTAAAAAAGAAAATTGGAAATTAAAAGATTATGTTTCGAACGAACGATAAAGCTAACAGAAATAGAAGAATGGAGGAAAGCGCAGATGTGGACTAGTAAAAAAGTCAGTGCAAGAGTGCTAGTAGTTCCAGTGTTTGGGGAAATTCATCCATTTTACAACAGGAAAAAAGAAGCTATAATAAATCTACGAACTTTAACAACTAGGGGCGTTTGGCTTTGACAATCAATCAAATTGCGTTGTTGAACAGATGGATTCAAGAAAATAGGTTAGTCACGGTTCACATTCACTTAAGGTATGAACCAATTATTGGAAGGATTCTTTCGTTTGAAGCAGAACGGAATACCTGTTTAATTTATGATGATGACTTAAAGGAAGTGCATCACCTTTCGCTAAAAGAAATAACAAGCATTCAAGGCTTTAAAGAAAAATGAAAAATTATTGAAATGTTTTTTAAGATAATGTTCAAGGCTGTCTATTTACAGGCTTTTAACTCTTAGCGTGAGTGAACAAAGCAGATGCGTTTCTTGCAACATAAAGAGCATAAACAAGAAAAACACCCTGGGTCGGTTCTGCGCTCAAGGTGCTTTTCGTTATCTTTTATTCAGGGATGACAGCTGTTTGTTTTGGAGGTTCGAGCTGGACTTTCACTTTACGTACTCTACGATTTTCTGCCTCCTCCACTTCTAACCTTAAATGCTCAAATGTGAATGTCTCACCTTTTGATGGAATAATCCGTTGAAATTCTTCAACGACCCCAGCCACCAAGTGTATGGTAGGATATATCGGGAATTTCAACGTTTGTAAAGCGTGCAAATTCATCAATCGAGTAATCTGCATAAAAAATGTAGGTTGAAGGATCAAGCAGTTTGACAAGCTTTATTTGATCGTCATGTTCCGGTGCTTAAATAAGGAAATGGAACTTGAGTTGTTAGTACACCAGGACTTCGCTTTGTCACCTTTTCCAAATAAAAAAGGGGCTGGGACAAAAGAGTTTTTATTGATGAGACATCCGAACATCATGATCGTTGATGCATAGCAATCGCTTCGGACATATCCTTCGCTTTCCGCGGGCGGCTGGTGAGCCTCCTCGTGCTTTTTGCACTGTGGGGTCCCACCCTTGCCTTTGATCCCGCAGGAGTCTACGTCTATTTCCTCCGCTAAGGTTGTGTATTGTTCGCATGTTCAATCATACACGTTCTTTACGTACCAGCCTCCTTTTTATTTGGAAGTTTACATGGTACGAAAGGAGTCTTTAAGATTATTAATGGAAACTTGGATACGTTCGATTTCTTTTAATTGTTCACTGATGGAATGACTCATCGAAACGAGGTGCTGTGTCGTCTCCTCAGTATTTTTTGTTTCTGTTTCCATAGCGTTTGCAATTTCTTGGCTTGAGCTCGCCAGGTTTGTTATCCGATCAGTCATGTTTTCTACTGACTCGGTATTTGAAAAAATTGAACGAATCATTTTTTCGAATCGTACACTCATTCGTTGAATTTGTTCTGAACTGTCCTTTATCTCGTCCGCGCGTTCTTCCGACTGGACCACTGAAATGGCAACATTTGATAAAATGCGATCAACATTGTTAGAAATTTCTTTTGTTGCTTCAACCGAACGTTCAGCGAGCTTCCGTATGTCGCTTTAAGTGATTGACTTGCTCAGAAACCTCTATGGTTTTATTTTCCACAAGGTTAATTTGCTTTTCTTGTTTGAGTTGGAATGACTCAATGCTAGCGAAAAGCGAGTTCAGCTGCTTACCTAAAACAGCAACCTCACCTTTTCCTTTTATATGCAAACGAGTGCCAAGCTCCCCTTGTTCAAATTGCTTCATTTTTTCATTCATTGTCTTTATAGGACGAATGATTAACACATTCAGTAAGACCGTAATAATAATCGTCGCTACGATAACATTCATAAAATTATTTAACCAAACGAGTATTGGTGCAAGAGAAGTGGTGGTTTCAAAGATAGCCTCCACAGCCGATTCGATCATTGAGTAAATAAGGTTTGAAAGGGTGCTGTTTACAAGCAGGACAATGATGATCGCCCCGATAAAACGTAGGCGAATGCTATGCCAATAAGATGTGATTTCCATTCCTGCAAAATCCTCCTCTGTTCCCTACTCTTTTGTATCATGTAGAAAAAAGCCAAGCAGTTCAGGCCAATATCCGAATGATCCTACTTTTTTCATCGATCCATAGATAGAGAAACTAAAATATCACTAAATATTAATCTATCCCCTTAGTTGATGAAAGTAAAACATTTAACATTCATTTTATGAAAAAAGTACGATCTTGAAAGGGTCGATGGGATGAAAAGTTCGATTTAATGCAAAAAAGTAGAAAGAAAGTCAGCACTTAAGAAGTTTCAAGGTTTTTCCCTTTAAGGGAAGGGGTATAAGTCTATAACAAGATCTCATCTAAGGAAAGCGCAAGGGCCCACCAAGTGGCGACAAACGCTGGAACCTCTGATTTGAAAACGGTTTTTGTTTTCCGCAGGAGAAGTTGAAGCACCCTCGAGCCGCTGGTATCTGTAGCTAGACAGCTTTGAAAGGTTATACTTAATTTATCTTTTAACAAAGGGGGATATGAACGATGAATCCGTATTTTGCTAGAGATAAAGGTGCGCTTCGTCAATTGCAAAATTTAACAAATGTCGGAAAGCGTCCTGATTCAATAGTCCAATCACTCTATGCTCAAGCGATTTTAGAGTATGCGATTTTTAATCATCGTAGAGATAGAATCGAAAAAGCGATTGACCGTGCTTTAGAGGAAAAAAAGAAAGAGGATTTCCTTTTTCACACAAACGAACTTCATCAATTATATAAAGAGTATCGGCATGGAAAAGTGGTCTCTGAACGGGGACAACAGATCCACCTCACCTTTTATTAATTAAAATGAAGGACAAAGACTCGCTTGACCGTCAATGGTGCTAAGTGAGTCTTTTATATATTTGAAATAAGTTAAAAAGCACAGCTTGTCACTGGGATGAAAATGAGTTTGCCCGAGCATTCTGTGTACCATTTCAATGAGGAGGTGTGAGCGGAAGTGGTTCATTGTTTCACCAACTGAAGCTCCGTCCCCTTTTCACAGAAAAAAATCTCTGATTTGCTGCTCGAGTGGTAGTTTATCTGTATACTTTTTCCAAATTTCAGGTCTATTTCTTTTTTCCTAATCTGAGATTATAATGGTGACAAAAGCTTCTTTGAAAAGGTAGTTGAATGGATGATGTTTTGCCGCAAAGCAGAGGAGTGTCATGTATGGCAAATAGTGTTTTACTAAAAGGAAAAAGTGTTGCGGAAGCAGTAGAAATGGCTCTTGAAATGTTACAGGCAACAAGGGATCAGGTAGATATCGAGATTCTGGAAGAGGGAGGAAAAAGACGCTTCGGCCTAGGAAATAAGCTCGCTGTTGTGAAGGTGACAAAAAGAAACGTTGAAGCGTTGGATTCACCTGAAAAAATTATGGAAGCCTTTAATCTTCCAGAAAAGACAGAAAGCCCTTCTGAGGAGCCGTTCTCAATGATTGACGAAGAAGATTTATCTGGCCTTGTATGGGTGAAAGACGGTCAAATCTTTTGCCGGGATAAGAGTGATAGTTACCCGATGATTGAAGTGGGAGCAGATGTTAAGCTTTATCGGAACGGGGAACTTATCGAGGGATTAACAATCGTGTTAGAACAAGACCAGCTCATGGTCGAGTTTAATCAAGAACGGGTTGAAACGGTTTGGTCGTTAGAAATAGATGACCTTGCACAAAAAGTAACTCTTCACGTGAAGCCAGGCTATCAAACCGTTTATTCACTCGTCGATCAACCGCCTGCAAGAAAAATTACTCTTCATGCGACGAAATCAAAAATTCCAGTTGCACAGCTACAAAAGGAAGATGTCTTGAAAAAGGTCAATGAGCTCGGGATTACGTACGGACTTGATATGGATTTGATCGAGCACGCCTGTCAAGCGAAAGAAGAGGGAACATATGTTGTTGCGCAAGGGATTGAGCCAAAAGACGGGGAAGATGGCACGATTGAATTTAATGTAGAAGTTGATTATAAAGAATTAACACCTCAAGTAAAAGAGGATGGGACGGTCGACTTTCGGGAAACAAAATACATTCCGACTGTTGAGGAAGGAACCGTTTTAGGTGTTGTTGGCCCACCGAAACCAGCGAAAAAAGGAATAAATGTTTTTGGTGAAGATGTAGACGGTCAGCCTGGCAAACCATTGATTGTTCGGACTGGAAAGGGGACAATGTTTGTCGATGATAAAAAGCTCGTTGCCATTAAATCGGGACGGCCAGAAGTAAAGCGGCAAGGTCTGTTAATTCGAGCGTCGGTCATGCCTCGTTTGTATCATTCTGGTGATGTAAACATTGCGACGGGAAATATCCGTTTTACAGGAGATGTAGAAATTCAAGGATCGGTCGAAGACAATATGCTCGTCCATGCAGATGGAAATATTATCGTCAATCAGCATGTCCTTGAAGCGACACTGCAAGCAGGAAATTCAATCAATGTGCGACACAATTTGATTAATAGTGAGGTCACGGCAGGGAGAAGCAATCTTTTAGTTGCAGAGCTAGGACATCTACTGGGAGACATTTCTGAGCAATTGACGCTCATTATTAAAGCCATCGAACAGCTGAATGATTCAAACGCGTTTCGAGATAATGATACAAAGGTTCTCGGTTTAAGCTCAATATTAAAATTATTATTGGAACAAAAATTCAAATCATTCTTGCCTCTCGTCAAAAAATTTGTAACGAAAGTCAACGAAAACCAAGAAGCTTTGGATGAAGAATGGCAAGGGTTAGCTAAGCGTTTTCGAACAGGCTTCTTAACTTTACATCCTGAAGGATTTAAAGACATAGAAGATATAAGAAAGATGGGACGATTTGTTAAGCATGTCCATCAAATTAGTATTTTGCCACCTGAGCCGAATTCTGAGCTTACTTGTTCATACGCCATGAATAGTAACCTTTATTGCAGTGGGAACATCATTGTAAAAGGAAAGGGTGTGTATAACAGCAAAGTCTATACGGGTTCTCGTTTAGAAATAGATGGGGTTCTGATAGGAGGAGAAGCGTTCGCGCGATGTGGAGCAAGATTAGGAACCGTTGGCTCAAAAGCAGGTGCTTCCACAAAAATCAGTGTTCCAAATGACCAACATATCATGATTGATCACGTGATGGAAAATACAACGATCCAAGTCGGAAAACGGGTATATAAATTTAGTAAAGAAGCCCATTACATAAACGCAAGACTTGGAGAGGATGGTCATCTTTTACTAAATTAATCGATTGGAGGAAACAGTTTGTTCCATTGTGAGTTTATTGAAAACGAATCAGAGGTTGAGGTCATGTTAAACGGTACCCTTGACATTCAGGTGAAGCTGAAAGATACAGCAAATCAATATCGCGATCTCTTACATTATAAGCGTGTGACTATGAACTTTCGAGGAATTGAAGCTGTGGATGCCACTGGATTAGAGTATTTCTTGCAGGTGGTCGACTACTTGAAGGATGAAAAGATCGATGTGAAGGTGGTTGAGGTTTCGAATCACTTAAAAGAAGTATTTGACATTCTTCAATTTCCAAAAATTTTAGGGGAACAAATCTATCAGGTCAATTATTAGACCTTCGTAAGAACATCTCTAAGCAGACAGTAGAAAGTACAGGCTATACTTTTCTGTTTGCTTAGAGTTTTTTGTTCCAAAAAACGAACATACATTCTTGTTTTGGGCTCTTATTATCTTGCAGTTCTCATGCAAAAATCAGAAAAAAAATCGAAAATGGATAAAAGGAGAGGTACAAAGCGACATCAACGTCAGAAAATATCCTGTAAGAATATCTTACGTAATTGCTGTGAATGTTCAGAAATCTTGATAATCTTTGTAACGTAATGAAATAAATACATAGAAATCAGGAGGTCGATTATGGAGAGAAATACAGTAAAGAAAAAAAAGAAATGGTTTGCTGGGTGGATGCTCGCATCTTTCATGTTCGTTCTCGCCGCTTGTGGTAGTGGTGAAACAACAAGTGAAGATACAACAGGGACAGGTGAAAGCCAAGTAGATGAAGCGCCTGTTGAAGTAGAGGATGACCAAATTGCAGTTGGAATTCTTCACTCTTTGAGTGGAACGATGGCAATGAGTGAAACGTCAGTACGTGATGCTGAATTGCTTGCAATTGAGGAGATTAATGAGGCAGGTGGTGTATTAGGAAAGGAGCTTGTTCCGATTATAGAGGACGGTCAATCAGAACCACCGGTATTCTCAGAGCGTGCAGCTAAGCTTTTACAGCAAGATGAAGTAGCTGTCATCTTTGGTGGATGGACATCTGCCAGTCGGAAAGCGATGCTCCCAATCGTAGAAGAAAACAATGGGCTGCTTTTTTATCCCGTTCAGTATGAAGGAATGGAAGCTTCTCCAAATATTTTTTATGCAGGTGCAGCACCGAACCAGCAAATTGTTCCAGCAGTTGACTGGTTACTTGAAAACCGCGGGACAGAATTTTTCTTACTTGGTTCAGATTATGTATTTCCAAGACTAGCCAATCAAATTATTAAAGCTCAATTAGAAGAAAATGGGGCAACGCTTGTTGATGAACAATATACACCACTTGGACATACGGACTACAATACGATCATTTCAAGAATTCGCGAGTCGAAACCACAGGTTATTTTTAATACGTTAAATGGTGACAGCAACGTAGCCTTTTTCCAACAGCTCTCTGATGCAGGCATTACGTCAAATGATGTAACAGTATTATCTGTAAGTGTGGCTGAGGAAGAAATCCGTGGTATTGGAGCAAGGGTTATTGAAGGACATCTTGCAAGCTGGAATTACTATCAATCTACGGATACACCAGAGAATCAAAGCTTCGTAGAGAATTATAAAGCAGCATATGGTGATGATCGCGTCACTGGAGATCCGATCGAAGCTGCATATTTCATGGTTCATTTATGGGCTCAAGCTGTTGAGGCAGCAGGGACAACCGATGTTGATGCCGTGCGTGAAGCTGCAGCAGGGATTGAATTTAATGCTCCAGGTGGTCCTGTAAAAGTGGATGGGGACAACCAGCACGTGTATAAAACGGTACGAATTGGTGAAGTTCAATCAGATGGTCAATTTTTAGAGCTTTGGAATTCAGGTGAACCTGTTAAGCCGGATCCTTACCTGGATAATTATGATTGGGCAAGTGGAATTAGCAGTGCAGTAGCAGGTGACTAAACCAAAAGATGGGGCTGGGACAAAAGAGTTTTTATTGAAGAGAAACCCGAACGTCATGATCGTTTTATGCATAGCAATCGCTTCGGAAATATCCTTCGCTTTCCGCGGGCGGCTGGTGAGCCTCCTCGTGCTTTTCGCACTGTGGGGTCTCACCCTTGCCTTTGCTCCCGCAGGAGTCTACGTCTATTTCCTCCGCTAGGTTGTGCATTGTTCGCATGTTCAATCATACACGTTCGTTATGTCCCGGCCTCGTTTTACTTGAAGAACAAAGGAAGGATGCGAAATGGAAGGAATACTCATACAAGCTTTCAACGGAATTAGCCTTGGGTCCATTTTATTAATGATTGCCTTAGGGCTAGCGATAACATTTGGATTAATGAAAGTCATCAATATGGCACATGGAGAATTAATCATGATTGGGGCTTATGCAACCTATGTAGTCCAACTTGTGTTTACACAATATTTTCCAGTAGCGATGTTTGATTGGTACTTTGTCTTAGCGATACCTTTTGCATTTTTGGTTGCTGCATTAATCGGAATGTTATTGGAGTTTACAGTGATTAGACATTTGTATGGACGGCCGCTCGATAGTCTCCTGGCAACATTTGGGGCAGGTCTAATTCTTCAACAAACGGTTCGAACGATATTTGGAGCACCGAATGTAGGTGTAGAAAATCCTAGCTTTTTTCGCGGAGGGCTTGAAGTCTTTGGCGCAACCTTTCCTTATACCCGTTTATTTATTATTTGTCTCGTGGCTTGTAGCTTCTTACTCCTTGCCTGGTTTTTATACAAGACGCGAAATGGACGAAAAATTCGTGCAGTCATGCAGAATCGGGAGATGGCAACCTGCTTAGGGATTTCTGCACGAAAAGTAGATGGTATTACCTTTGCCATTGGAGCTGGCTTTGCTGGAATCGCAGGCGCAGCCCTAACATTAATTGGACCAATAGGCCCAACCATTGGGACGTATTATATTGTGGATGCCTTCATGGTCGTTGTTGTAGGAGGCGTAGGCATGCTGATTGGTACGGTAGCAGGTGCTTTAGGGATTGGGGTATTTAACACAATTTTTGAATATTGGACAGATGCTTCAATGGGGAAAGTACTCGTTTTTGCTCTTATCATCTTATTTTTACAATGGCGTCCATCTGGGATGTTTTCTACACAATCACGCTCT
>NZ_ANNK01000059.1 GCF_000334155.1 Halalkalibacterium ligniniphilum
CTCCCGCAGGAGTCTACGTCTATTTCCTCCGCTAGGTTGTGCATTGTTCGCATGTTCAATCATACACGTTCGTTATGTCCCGGCCTCGTTTTACTTGAAGAACAAAGGAAGGATGCGAAATGGAAGGAATACTCATACAAGCTTTCAACGGAATTAGCCTTGGGTCCATTTTATTAATGATTGCCTTAGGGCTAGCGATAACATTTGGATTAATGAAAGTCATCAATATGGCACATGGAGAATTAATCATGATTGGGGCTTATGCAACCTATGTAGTCCAACTTGTGTTTACACAATATTTTCCAGTAGCGATGTTTGATTGGTACTTTGTCTTAGCGATACCTTTTGCATTTTTGGTTGCTGCATTAATCGGAATGTTATTGGAGTTTACAGTGATTAGACATTTGTATGGACGGCCGCTCGATAGTCTCCTGGCAACATTTGGGGCAGGTCTAATTCTTCAACAAACGGTTCGAACGATATTTGGAGCACCGAATGTAGGTGTAGAAAATCCTAGCTTTTTTCGCGGAGGGCTTGAAGTCTTTGGCGCAACCTTTCCTTATACCCGTTTATTTATTATTTGTCTCGTGGCTTGTAGCTTCTTACTCCTTGCCTGGTTTTTATACAAGACGCGAAATGGACGAAAAATTCGTGCAGTCATGCAGAATCGGGAGATGGCAACCTGCTTAGGGATTTCTGCACGAAAAGTAGATGGTATTACCTTTGCCATTGGAGCTGGCTTTGCTGGAATCGCAGGCGCAGCCCTAACATTAATTGGACCAATAGGCCCAACCATTGGGACGTATTATATTGTGGATGCCTTCATGGTCGTTGTTGTAGGAGGCGTAGGCATGCTGATTGGTACGGTAGCAGGTGCTTTAGGGATTGGGGTATTTAACACAATTTTTGAATATTGGACAGATGCTTCAATGGGGAAAGTACTCGTTTTTGCTCTTATCATCTTATTTTTACAATGGCGTCCATCTGGGATGTTTTCTACACAATCACGCTCTCTTGATTAATAAATAGAAAGGAGCAATAGGGATGCAGTCTTTTAGTGCACGGTTACTAGAGCGGAAATGGTTATTTCTCGTCCTAGTTATTATCTTGCTATTATTACCTTTTTTTCTCTCGGATTTTCGAACAAATTTACTTGGAAGGTACCTAGCGTTTGCCATACTCGTGATTGGACTTGATTTATTATGGGGTTATACGGGTGTGCTTAGCTTAGGTCATGGAATCTTTTTTGGTATCGGGGCCTACATTATGGCCATGTACTTAACAATGGAAGGAATGACAGGAGCTGTTCCTGATTTTATGGTCTGGAATGGGTTGACTGAGCTGCCTTGGTTCTGGGCATTGTTTTCAAATCCAGTCTTTGCAATTGTTGGCGCGATGTTCATTCCGATGTTTTTAGCGGCTATTCTTGGATTCTTTACCTTTCGTAACCGTATTAAAGACGTATATTTTACAATTCTTACGCAAGCCCTTGTATTGGTAACGGTCACGTTAATTATTAGTCAACAGGATGTAACAGGTGGAACGAATGGTCTCACTAGCTTTACGACGGTTTTTGGTTTTTCCTTATCATCACCGGCAACACAACAAGCCATTTATTACATTACAGTCGGTTGCTTGGTTGCGGTCTTTATTCTTTGTTCCTTACTCGTGAATAGCCGGTTTGGAAAGGCGCTAATTGCCATTCGTGATGGCGAAAACCGCCTGCGGTTTTCAGGCTACGACACGTCCATGTTTAAGGTGCTCGTTTTCTCCATTTCAGCAGGGATTGCAGGGTTAGCAGGGATGCTATTTGTCATGCAAGTGGGGATTATTTCACCATCAATGATTGGGATCATTCCTTCGATTGAAATGATTCTTTGGGTAGCAATTGGTGGCAGAGGAACATTAATCGGACCAGTTTTAGGAGCGATCTTAACGAATAGTGCGAAAACCTTCTTTAGTGAAACATACCCTGACGCATGGTTATATTTTCTTGGCACAGTCTTTGTGATTATTGTTGTATTCCTCCCAGGAGGACTTATGAGTTTAGTTGAAAAATGGAAAGGAAGAGGTGGAAGAAATGAGTCGAAATCAATTAAAGCAAAAAGAAGCGAGACGAATCATTCTGCAGTCGGATAATCTTTCCGTTCGTTTTGGTGGGTTTTATGCAATAAAAAATTTTGATTTTTCCATTCCACATGGGGAACTCCATTTTATTATCGGACCAAATGGAGCGGGAAAAACAACCTTTTTAGATGCGATCTGCGGGAAAACAAAAATAAGTGAAGGAAAGTTGAAATTTAACGGCAGTATCGACTTATTAAAGCTAAAGGAATATCAAATTGTACGAGAGGGGATTGGCCGTAAATTTCAAGCACCTTCGATTTTTCCTCATTTAACGGTTTCAGACAACTTAGAGCTAGCAATGAAACAGGATAAGCGAGTATTTCCGATCCTTTTTTCAAAAATTAAAGCGGATGAGCTAAAGAAAATCGAAGAAATGCTTGAGCTGATTGGTTTAAAGGATCATAAAAACACAATTGCCAAGACATTGTCGCACGGTCAGAAGCAATGGCTAGAAATCGGAATGGTCATGATGCAGGAGCCAGCCCTTTTGATGCTCGATGAGCCGATTGCTGGAATGACAGAGGAAGAAGAAGAAAAAACAGGAGAACTGCTTTTAAAATTGAAGAAGAGGTGCTCTATTATTGTTGTGGAGCATGATATGGAATTTGTTCGGAAATTCGCAGAAAAAGTAACAGTGATGCATGGGGGACAATTGCTATGTGATGGAACGATGGAAGAAGTTCAAGAAAATGAGCGGGTCATGGAAGTATATCTTGGTCGTAAGGAGGATAACGTCCATGCTAAAGCTCTCTAATCTTGAGGTTGCTTATGATGAAAGTACGGTGATCAGAGATGTTTCCCTTACAGTAGAGCCGGGGAATGTCGTATGTTTGATGGGGAGAAATGGTGTTGGTAAATCCACCTTAATGAAAACGATCATGGGTGTGCTAGAACCTAGAAATGGATCGATTTCATATAAAGGTGAGGAAATAACAAAAAAGAATGCCACTTACCGCGCTCGAAAAGGACTCGGGTATGTTCCACAAGGCAGAGAAATATTTCCTCAGCTAACAGTCTATGAAAATTTGCTGCTTGGTTTAGAAGCAAGGTCAAAAAAAGAAGAAGTCATTGATGAAAAGATTTATGAATATTTTCCAGTCTTACAAGAGATGAAAGATCGGCGCGGTGGTGATCTAAGTGGAGGTCAGCAGCAACAGCTTTCCTTTGGTCGAGCACTTGTGACTGAACCGAATTGTTTATTGCTTGATGAACCAACAGAAGGAATTCAGCCAAACATTGTCGCTGATATTCAAGAAGTCATCAAAGATATTAAACGAAATCAGCAAAATACATCGATTTTGCTTGTTGAACAAAGCTTTGACTTTGCCAAAAGTGTGGCGGATTATTTTTATGTCATGGATAAAGGCCGTATCGTTTATGAGGGTGAAGAGCTCATTGAAGAAGAAGTGAATCGATATTTGAGTGTCTGAGGACGTAAGTAGGGTCTTCGTTACGTTGTCAAGGAGTATTCAAAAAACGATAAGAGCTTTCACAAAAAACAAAATTAGAGCGAATAAAGCTGGAGTGCGAGGCGATGCCGCAAAGGATCGCCTCTTTGCTATCTATCGTTTGAAGGAAGAATCTGTGAAGCTTCATTTTAAATCTATAGATGATTGACAATTATTTGAACCTTTTGTATTATGTAAGCGTATACATATAAAGACTGACTAGTCGGTCTTTGGTTGGTTGAGGCTATAGCAATCGCTTCGGAAATATACTTCGCTAAGGTGGTGCATTGTTCGCATTTTTAATCATACACGCTCACGCTCGTTATGTCCCAGCCTCATAGCTTATTATCAGAAATCTCTCTATTACATTTATTTTCACTGATGCTTTCCAAAAAGTTTACGCTGATTTGCTACAATAAATAAAAATATGACAGAATCATTTGAAAAAGCAGGTGAACAAAAACAAATGGGGAAAAGATCAACAAAAGAACGGATTATTGAAACGGCATTACATCTTTTTGAGGAACAAGGCTTTCATGCAGTTACGGTCGACAAAATTGTGCAAGCAAGCCAAACGTCGAAGGGAGGATTTTACCACAATTTTAAATCTAAGGATGAGCTACTATATACGATACATGATTCGTTTATTACGTATATTTTGGATAAAGCAGAGGAAGCGTATGAAAGGTTTGATACACCAGCAGAACGATTGTATGAAACGGTCAAGTCTTTTGTCATGATGTTTGACCTCTATCGTCCTCATGTTACCGTTTTTTATCAGGAATCACTCTATTTAAACAACGAATCCTTTCAAACAATCAAGGCGAAGCGTGACCAATATAAGGAGAGAATGTTTCGCGTTGTGGAAGAAGGAATTGCTCAAGGCGAATTTCGTAAAGAAATTCCCGTACCGATTACATCAATGGCCATTTTTGGGATGACGAACTGGACGTACAAATGGTACAAAGCGGACGGTCGCTACTCGATTCAAGAGATTGCAAATATATACGCAGACTTAATCATGCATGCGGTGTTAACAAAAGAGGCTGCAGCTAATCCAGCCTATCAACACTTTTTCTTAAAAAATTCGAACTGAAGGGAGAAAAAGATGCTAAAAGTAACAGAAATAAAAGAGTTGATTCGTGCACTTGACCGTTCGTCCGTTGATGAACTCACCATTATTGAAGAAGGGAAACAGCGGCTGACACTAAAAAAGCAAGGAAAAGTGACGAAAGCTCCAATCTCAATGATTGAGCAAGGGATTAGCCCAGCCTCTTCACCGCAACAAGAAACGGAGCCGCTCGAAAAGAAACCATTGCTTGAAAAGCCAACCTTGACTGAAGGTCTAAAGGAAGGTTTTCAAGAAATTACCTCCCCAATGGTTGGTACGTTTTACAAAGCTCCGTCTCCAGATTCAGAGCCTTACGTAAAGGTCGGTGAAAAGGTAGTGGATGACCAGATTGTATGTATTGTTGAAGCCATGAAGCTCATGAATGAGATTGAAGCGGGAGTGAATGGAGAAATCGTTGCCGTCCTTGTAGAAAATGGTCAGCTTGTTGAGTATGGGCAACCGCTTTTTCAAGTGAGAGTAGCAAACGAATGACGTTGGGAGTGATAAATGATGGACATGTTTGACAAAATTGAGATCATGGAGGAACGACGTGAAAAGGTAAAGCTTGGCGGTGGAGAAAAGCGTATTGATGCTCAGCATGACCGAGGGAAGCTAACGGCAAGGGAACGCATTGATCTGTTACTTGATGAAGGTACGTTTGTTGAATTAAATCCGTTTATTGAGCATCGTGGACTGGATTATGGTACTTCGGAAGCTCCAGGTGAAGGGGTCGTCACAGGATATGGAAAAATCGAAGGGCGTCTCGTCTTCGTCTTTGCTCAAGATTTTACAGTGTTTGGTGGAGCATTAGGAGAGATGCATGCGACTAAAATTGCCAAAGTGATGGATCTAGCAGTGGAAAACGGTGCCCCTATTATCGGTTTAAATGATTCTGGTGGTGCAAGAATTCAGGAAGGCGTTCTTTCCCTTGATGGTTACGGACATATCTTCTATCGAAATGCGATTTATTCAGGGGTTGTTCCACAAATTTCGGTCATCATGGGACCTTGTGCTGGAGGGGCAGTCTATTCTCCGGCCATTACAGACTTTGTTTTTATGGTGGAAAAGACGAGCCAAATGTTTATTACTGGGCCAAAGGTGATCGAAAGTGTAACGGGAGCAAAAATTAACAGCGAAGATTTAGGTGGAGCCAAGATTCATTCGACAAAAAGCGGAAACGCTCACTTTACGGCTGAATCGGAAGAGCAGGTTTTACAGGAAGTACGTCGTTTGATTCAATTTC
Source organism: Halalkalibacterium ligniniphilum (assembly GCF_000334155.1). GTDB lineage: Bacteria > Bacillota > Bacilli > Bacillales > Bacillaceae_D > Halalkalibacterium > Halalkalibacterium ligniniphilum. Next base: position 5,930 of record NZ_ANNK01000059.1, read on the forward strand.
TTCCATCAAATCACGAGGAAAAGCCACCTGTAATAAAGCCTCAAACCTCTCGCCCAGTTGATGAACGACTGGATGAGCTGTTGGATTTAGTTCCAGTTGATGGAAGAAAGGTCTATGATGTGAGAAAAGTGATTAAAGTCATCGTAGATGATCGTGAGTTTTTGGAAGTACAACCGTCTTTTGCGAAAAACATTGTTATTGGGTTTGCGCGAATTGAAGGAGAGACGGTCGGGATTGTGGCAAACAATCCGAAAATGATGGCTGGTGGTCTGGACATTGATTCATCGGACAAGTGTTCAAGATTTATTCGATTTTGTGATTGTTTCAATATTCCACTTATTACTTTTGAAGATGTAACCGGCTTTATCCCAGGTGTTCAACAGGAGCATGGGGGCATTATTCGTCATGGAGCAAAAATTTTGTATGCGTACTCAGAAGCAACAGTACCAAAAATTACCGTCATTTTACGAAAAGCGTTTGGTGGAGCGTATGTTGCGCTTAATAGTAAAGCGATCGGTGCAGATCTTGTGTTTGCATGGCCAAATGCAGAAATTGCCGTCATGGGTCCTGAAGGAGCAGCCAATATTATTTTTGCCAAAGAAATTAGAGAAAGTGCCGATCCTGAATCAACGAGAGCAGCAAAAATTGCGGAGTATCGGGAGCGATTCGCCAATCCATATGTGGCAGCTGCAAATGGAATGGTTGATGATGTGATTGATCCTAGGGATACACGAAAGAGCTTAGCGAGTGCTCTTGAAATGCTTCGCAATAAGAAAAAAGCTTTGCCGAAAAAGAAGCATGGAAACATTCCTTTATAAGATATGTGATTGGTTGAAGAGCTAAACTTGATATCGAAATATAAAATGAGCGTGTCTATACTTTAAACAACAAAGAAATGGATCGTAAGAAACGGAGAAAGGAAGAACCATGTAACAAATAGGATGTGGCGATTAGATTCGATTCGGAAGGGAGTGAGCGGCGAGGTCAATGGACTGCCGCAATACAATGGAGAAACGAAAAGACTTAGAACTGTTTAGTGAGTTTCCGATCCCAACCTATGAGCAGTGGCGAGCCATTGCAGAAAAATCGTTAAAGGGAGCAGCCTTTGATGAAAAATTGCTAACGAGAACCGATGATGGGATTGTTTTGCAGCCAATGTACCAGAAAAAAGATATTGAAGACCTTGAAACACCCAACACTCTACCAGGAATGTTTCCCTTTACCCGTGGCTCAAAAGCAAGACTAGAAAAGCGACCTTGGGAAGTCAGTCAAGAGCTTGCAATTGCGGTTCCAGAACAGTTTAACAAAGTAGCGATTCTTGATTTGAAACGCGGTCAATCTGTGTTGAACATTGTCCTTGATCAAGGGACTAAAAGAGGAGAAAGTCCTCTGAACCGTCAAGAACAGGTGGGGCATAGCGGTCTTTGTTTATCGAATTTGAAGGATGTGGAGTGTGCACTAAAAGAGATTGACTTGAGTAGCACACCACTTTATATTGATGCCGGTGCAATTTCTACCTCGCTTCTAGCTAGCATCACAGCGTTGCTTGAAAAGGAAGAGGTGCCGGCCGCTGAGCTGCGTGGGGTCATTGCCGCAGACCCGTTGCATGAATTAAGCAGAAATGGTGAGCTTCCTTATGGTTTAGAGATTGTTTTTGACCAACTGGCTCAAGGAACGAACTGGGCAAGGCAGCATGCACCAAAAGTAAAAACGATCCTGATCCAAAGCCATTGTTATCATAATGGTGGAGTTTCTGCTACTGAGGAGCTTGCCATTGCCCTTTCCACAGGGGTTGACTATGTACAGCGCTTAATCGAACGAGGACTTGACCCTGATGAAATCGGCAAGGCGATCTGTTTCTCTTATTCGATCGGCAGTCAGATGTTTACCGAAATTGCAAAGCTTCGTGCTGCAAGAACCCTATGGGCTGCGATTATGAAAGCGTTTGGTGCATCTGAGGACGGTCAAAAAATGTATCTTCATGGGAGAACGTCTGCCTATACGAAAACGCTCTTTGATCCCTATGTGAACATGTTAAGAGGAACGGGAGAAGCGTTCGCGGCAGCTGTAGGTGGGGCTGATAGTATTCATGTCAGTCCTTTTGACGAAGTGATTCAAAAATCAACCTCTTTTTCAAGGCGGATTGCTCGAAACACGTCAATCATTCTTCAAGAAGAGGCACATATAGGGAAAACGATTGACCCTGCAGGTGGCTCTTGGTATGTGGAGCATCTTACAAATGAGCTTAGCAAAAAGGCATGGACTCTCTTCCAAGAAATCGAAAAAAATGGCGGAATCATTGAAGCTTTAAAGCAGGGTCTCCCGCAAAAGTGGGCAAAAGCTTCGTCAGCACAGCGTGAGGAACGGGTCAAATATCGCCGGGACGTTATTGTCGGGACGAACCAATATGTTAATCTTGATGAAAAGCCATTACAATTTGTAGCAGAGGATGAGTCAGAGGCGATTCAACAATATCTTAACCGACTTCAAGCCACGTTGGAGAAGAGTGAAAAGCCTCTACCTGAAGCTCTTCACCAATTTTCTGATATTCAATCACTTGTCAAAGCTGGTGTTCCTTTTTATCAAATCACTCAAGTCTTTCAACAAATGAGCAAAGAGCTTCTTTCAATTAAGCCAATTAATGAGAAACGAATCGGTGAACCCTTTGAGAGGCTCCGTTTGGCAACAAAGGCGTATGATGAAAAAAACGGATCAAGACCTCAAGTAGCTCTTTTGCCAATCGGTTCATTGGCTGTTCATAAACCACGCTCTGATTTTGCAAGAGGCTTTTTTGAAGTCGCTGGCTTTGAGGTTAGCCGTTTAAAAGAGAGCGAAAGTGTGGAGCAAGCATTAGAGCAGGTTCGCCCTCTAACCGTTGACACACTCGTCCTTTGTAGCAGTGACGAATACTATGATGAGCTCGCCGTGCCCCTTGTAAAAGCTCTCCGTAAAGAGAAGCCAGACTTGACGCTCTATTTGGCAGGACGGTTAAAAAATACACGAACAAATGAGCTAATCGAAGCAGGAATCGATGACTTTATCCACAGGCAATCAAATAATTATGAGGTTCTCCATCAATTATTACGAAAAAAGGGGGTGCTTCAAGATGAAAAAGCCTAATTTTGCAGAGATGCCGTTTCCTACTTTTCCATCAAAGGAAGAAAGGAAAGACGTTGAGCGAGGGAATACCTTTGAAACCGTTGAGCAAATCGAAGTCAAACCTTTGTATACAAAGGAGGACATAAAAGGAATGCCTCATCTCGGTTATGTAGCGGGCATTGCGCCGTTTTTTCGGGGGCCATATCCTGCTATGTATAAAACACGTCCTTGGACGATTCGTCAGTATGCAGGCTTTTCAACAGCAGAGGAAAGTAATGCCTTTTATCGTCGGAACCTAGCTGCTGGGCAAAAAGGTCTCTCGATTGCCTTTGATTTAGCGACACATCGGGGCTATGACTCGGATCATCCTCGTGTCGTGGGAGACGTAGGGAAGGCAGGGGTGGCAGTTGATTCCATCCTTGATATGAAAATTCTTTTTGACGGCATTCCCCTTGATCAAATGTCAGTATCGATGACGATGAACGGAGCTGTTCTACCGATCATGGCCTTTTATATCGTTGCAGCCGAAGAGCAGGGTGTAAAGCCAGAGCAGCTTTCAGGGACGATCCAAAATGATATTTTAAAAGAATATATGGTCCGAAATACGTATATTTACCCTCCAGAAGCGTCAATGAAAGTGATTGCAGATATTTTTGAGTATACGTCGAAATACATGCCGAAATTTAATAGTATTAGCATTTCTGGCTACCATATGCAGGAAGCTGGGGCGACTGCAGACATTGAGCTTGCTTACACCTTAGCCGACGGGCTTGAATATGTACGAACCGGAATAAAGGCAGGATTGGATATTGACGCTTTTGCGCCACGCTTATCGTTCTTTTGGGCAATTGGCATGAATTATTATATGGAAGTAGCGAAAATGCGAGCAGCGCGTTTAATTTGGGCAAAATTGATGAAAGGTTTTAATCCGAAAAATGAAAAATCTATGGCGCTTAGGACCCACTCGCAAACGTCAGGCTGGTCGTTAACGGAGCAAGATCCCTACAATAATGTCGTTCGTACGGCGATTGAAGCCTTGGCAGCAGCACTGGGGCATACACAATCGCTTCATACGAATGCTCTTGATGAAGCCATTGCCTTACCAACTGATTTTTCTGCACGAATTGCTCGGAATACGCAGCTCTATTTACAGGATGAAACAGGCATTACGAATGTGTTAGATCCATGGGGCGGTTCATATTATGTTGAGTCACTTACTGTGGAGCTGTTGAAAAAAGCTTGGGATCATATTGAAGAAGTAGAAAAGCTAGGAGGTATGGCAAAAGCGCTCGAGACAGGCTTACCGAAAATGCGGATTGAAGAAGCAGCCGCAAGACGTCAAGCGAAAATCGATTCAGGACAGGAAGCAATCATCGGTGTCAATAAATATCGCCCTGATGAAATAGAACCTCTTGATATTCTTGATATTGACAATACAGCAGTTCGACAGGCGCAAATTAATCGTCTTGAAAAGCTTCGGGCAGAACGAGACGAAAGGAACGTTCAAGCGGCACTGGCACGTTTAACCGAAGCGGCTGAGTCTGGTGAAGGGAACCTGCTTGCCTTAGCAGTAGATGCAGCTCGTGCTCGTGCGACACTTGGAGAAATTTCAATGGCCTACGAGAAAGTTGTAGGTCGCCATAAGGCGGTGATTCGCTCGATTAGTGGAGTATATCGCTCAGAATTTGGAGAAAAGGAAGAAATGAAAAAAGTACGAGAAATGACCGATCGTTTTGCTGAATTAGAAGGGCGCCGTCCGCGGATTATGGTCGCTAAAATGGGGCAGGATGGACACGATCGAGGAGCAAAAGTGATTTCAACTGCATTTGCTGATATGGGGTTTGATGTGGATATTGGACCACTCTTTCAAACACCAGAAGAGGCAGCCTTGCAAGCGGTAGAGAATGACGTCCATGTTTTAGGGATGAGTTCGTTAGCGGCTGGTCATAAAACTCTTTTGCCGCAAGTTGCAGAGGAACTAAAAAAGCTTGGCCGGGAAGATATTATGATCATTGTTGGAGGGGTCATTCCTGCTCAAGATTATGAATTTTTAAAAGCACATGGAGCAGCCGCTATTTTTGGACCAGGAACAGTTATTCCCATTGCCGCTCAAAAGATATTAGAGGAAATGAATCGGCGTCTTGGCTATGATGAAGAGGAAGTATAAGCTGCTTCCTCTTTCCTTTTAACATGTAAGAGACGAATAAAAGATGAAAGGAGGAATAGAGGGTGGAGAAACGTTCACCAAAAAGACGTGAATTAAAGGTTTCAGATTATGTAAATGGGGTATTGGATAGGGACCGGGCGATCATTGCAAGAACGATTACCCTAGTGGAAAGCAACTCACCTCGTCATATGGAGATGGCTCAAGAAGTACTTAAGGAGCTTATGCCTTATACAGGAAACTCTATTCGCATTGGCATCACAGGGGTTCCAGGTGTTGGGAAAAGTACTTTAATTGAGGCATTTGGAACGATGTTATGTGAGCGTGACCACAAAGTAGCGGTTTTGGCAGTTGACCCGTCAAGTAATGTTTCTCGTGGGAGTATTCTTGGGGATAAGACGAGGATGGATAAGCTATCAAGAAACAAGAATGCTTTTGTTCGTCCTTCTCCTTCAAGTGGCACGTTGGGTGGTGTTGCTCGAAAAAGCCGTGAAACATTACTTGTTTGTGAAGCAGCAGGCTTTGATGTGATCATCGTCGAAACAGTCGGTGTCGGTCAAAGCGAAATAACCGTTCGTTCAATGGTTGATTTTTTTCTCGTCCTTATGCTAACAGGAGCGGGAGATGAGCTTCAAGGGATGAAGAAAGGTGTAATGGAGATGGCTGATGCGATTTTTATTAATAAAGCAGATGGACCAAACAAACAGGCTGCCATGCTTGCTAAAACAGAGTACAACCGACTTCTTCACTTCTTGCCTTCAGCGACAGAGGGATGGGAAACGAAGGCTTTTACCGTCTCCGCTTTAACGGGAGAGGGCGTTCCTGAAATTTGGAAGGTGATTCAGCGCTTTTTAGCATTAGGGAAAGAGCATGGTTTTTTTGAGCAGCGTCGCAAGGAACAAGCGATGAACTGGTTTGATTCACTCATCGAAGGGCAAATATTAGCATCCTTTTATCAAAATAGCTTGGTAAAAGAACGGTTGCCACAATTCAAAAAGAAAGTCTTAACAGGAGAACTAACACCGACCCTCGCAGTGACGCAACTTCTATCATTATATGAACAACAACAGAACTAGATTAAAATTATTTTTTAAAATGATCGTAATACATAAATGAACTCGATTTACTAGGAGGGTGCATCAATGGATGAGTGTAGCCGCTGTAGTGAATTTCCAGCGCTAGAATCAAAAGGCTTGATAATTTTTTATGAAAAGCAGCCAGCTCTATTTGTACAATTAAAAAATTTACTTTATCAAAAGGGAGTGGATGTAAAGGAAAGCGCTACACTCTTGCAAGTTTCCTATTCAAGCTTTGATGAATTAACGGAATGGATGAGGTTTTTAAATGAGCAATTATCCCCTGTTCAAAAAAGAAGGTTGTATGGGAGTTATTCCGCCACAAAAAATGAAGAAATAAGCTTTTTAAAAATGACCTCGTTTCATGAATTATTTGTGCGGATTTCTAATCGGCAGCTATTGCAAATTATTAATCATCGACTATTTGTCCCTTTTTTGCAGCCGATTGTCCAACTTCAAAAGGATGAAATTTACGGCTATGAATTCTTATTGCGTCAAAAATCTGAGGCGTATCCATTTTCTCCTGGGCGCTTATTTGCCTTTTCTCAACAAGCTGGATTGCAAACTGTCCTAGATGGACAGGCGAGAATTGTATCGATAGAAGCAGGAGCAAAAATCTTAAAATCAGGGATTAAACGGTTTATTAATTTTTTGCCTTCATCCATCTATGATCCGAATCATTGCTTGAAAAGTACATTCAAAGCAGCTGAGCAGTTTCGTGTTGATCCGAAAGATCTGGTATTTGAGGTAGTCGAAACAGAAAAAATTGCTGATGTCGATCATTTGAAGAAAATTTTTAAAACGTATCAGGAATACGGAATAAATGTGGCTCTAGACGACATTGGGTCGGGTTTTGCCACTTTGAATGTACTGCAAGAGCTGCGACCTAATTTTGCGAAAATTGATCGTAAGCTTGTAGCCCATTGTGATGGCGACAAAGAAAAGCAAACACAAATAAAAGCGATCATTGACATAAGCCGTGAGCAGGGGACATCTCTACTTGCAGAAGGAATTGAACGAGCAGAGGAAGCCGAATTTTGTAAGGAAGCAGGGATCGAACTTGCTCAAGGCTACTACTTTGGCAAACCACAGCCCTTACCAAATCCTGAAGACCAAATTGCTAGTTAGAGAAAGAGAAAGGAGAGGGCGATGACTAATTCTTGGAGCTTTGAACAACATGAAACTGCGGCCGTCCTTGATTGTATTGGAGAAAATATTTTCATTGCTGACTTGTCATTTCGTCTTGTCTGGATGAATCAATCAGCGTATCAATTGATTGATGGTATCAAGGAGCATCTTCTCATTGAGAAAGCTGAAGAACTCATTGGCTTACATTTAAACGTTTTCCACCCACGGTTTGAGGTGAAGCAAAAAGTTGTGCTAGAGGAAAAGCTTCCCTATGAAACACGCATTCATTTATTTAATAAATATTTTGCCGATATAAAAGTGTCAGGGTTGAAAAATCGTGAGGGGGAAAGGGCTGGGTATATTTTGAACTGGCGGGATGTCACCAAAGAAGCTCGGGAGCTTAAGGAAACGCAAGAGCTAATTGAGGAGATTTCTACCCCGATTTTAGCGACAATGGTTGAAGGGGCATTGCTTGTACCGTTAATTGGGACGTTCGACAGGCGTCGGTTTGAGCTTCTCCAAAAGAAATTACTTCAAACCTGTGTGGATAATGCAACAGAGTCTCTCATTTTTGATTTTGAAGGCATTACAGCCAATAACAGTGAAGAATTTTTATCGAAGCTAGGTACGTTAGCGTCAACCGTGACACTCATTGGAGCGCAGCCGATCTTTGTAGGCTTTCCAATTGAGGTGGTTAAGAAGATGGTTACAGCTGGACTGAAGCGAGATGTGAAGACGTTTCGGACCTTTAGACAAGCTTCTCACTATTTATTAAAAAAACAAGGGCTTGATTTGAATTACAATACCTGCCGAAGGTAGAATTAATACGACTACATATATAGAAGAGGGCTTACTCCTAAGGCTGTCACCTTAGGAGTTTGGCCCTTTTATTTTATCATCCTATATGATAATGTCTCTCTTTTTATGCTTGCTTGACTGGAACCTTAGGCACAGTTGTCGTGTAAATGGTCGTTTCAAGTGATTTAGGATTAAAATAGGCAAGCAGTAAGGTTTGCTCACGCTTTACCCCTTTGCCTTGAAGAATGTGATTTAACGAAAAGGGGATCACTTCAACCATTGTGTGTTTATGCAACTCTTTTTCGCTAAGCTGTAATGCGGACAATTCTTTAGAGTAGAGTGCTGGTCGTTCTGCAATTTCTTTTAAATAATAGGATTGGGTTTCTTTATCTAGAGAAAACGTCCACCATGGCTTACGTGGCTTATGCTTATGATTTTTGAAATAGTCATATATCATTAAGCCTTTAATCACATCAAGGTTTGCTGTTTGACGACTAGATAAAAATTCGTAGAGGCGTCTAAACAAGTCTTCAAGCTGATGCCCAATTCGAGACCAACCTTGACGGTCCCAATAATCACCGAATTCTTGGAAAAAATCAAACGGCGAAGCAAATTCTTGTTCGACTAAGTAGTCGATTGTTTGATCCATGCGATGATCATTCCAATATTTTTCAAGCACATCTTCCACACGTTTGATTCGGATGATTTCTTCAAAAGAGAGAATGTTGTTCCCTAAAATTTCATAGGGTGAATGATCCATGTAGACATAATCGTGGTCTTTCGCGCGAAGGCGTAGTCCCGTACCACGAAGCATTTTCAAAAAGCCAAGCTGTAATTCCTCCGGGCGGAGGGAAAAAACATCGTTAAACGTGTTACGAAATGAAGCATAATCCTCTTCAGGAAGGCCAGCAATTAAATCGAGATGCTGATCGATTTTCCCTCCTTCTTTTACCATTCGCACCGTTCTCGTAAGCTTTTCAAAATTTTGTCGCCGCTGGACGAGCTCATTTGTTGCGTCATTCGTTGATTGGACGCCAATCTCGAAGCGGAAAATACCTGCTGGAGCGTGTTCATTTAAATAAGATAGGACTTCAGGACGCATGATGTCAGCAGTGATTTCAAATTGAAAAACACAGCCCTTATGGTTTTCAATTAAAAATTGAAAAATTTCAAGGGCATAATCCCGTTTAATATTAAAGGTCCGATCGACGAACTTAATGAGCTTTGCACCATTATCGATGAGAAACAGTAAATCTGCTTTCACCCGTTCAATATCATAATACCGAACACCCACTTCAATGGAAGAAAGGCAAAATTGACAGCTGTACGGGCAGCCACGGCTTGTTTCAAAATAGGTTACTCGTTTATCAAGGGCGGATAAATCCTCGGAAAAACGATAAGGGGTTGGGATCTCATCAAGCTTAAGCTTAGAACGGGGAGCTGTAATAATCGTTTCCTTCCCCTTTCGATAAGCAAGCCCAAAAACCATATGGTATTTTTCGGTGCTGCTCATTTCTTCTAATAATTGTTTAAAGGTTTCTTCTCCTTCACCAACAACGATAAAATCAACATCAAGTAAACGCTCCATCCATTCCTTTGTATCATAGGAAACCTCAGGGCCTCCTAAGACAATTTTGACAGTAGGCTTTACTTTTTTTAGCATCTCGATGACTTTTATCGTTTCCTCGATGTTCCAAATGTAGCAGCTAAAGCCGACAACATCTGGATCTCGCTGGAATAAGTCCGAAACGATGTTCATGACAGGGTCTTTAATTGTATATTCAACCATTTCTACCGGAAATTCAGGCTCTGCATATGCTTTTAGACAACGCAGGGCAAGGCATGTATGGATGTATTTCGCATTTAAAGTCGTTACGACGGTTTTCATGTAAATCCCTCAATTCCTTTAAGGCTATCGTATTGTATGATACCATAATCGTATTGTAAAATAGAAATGGAAACAGGCTTCTTTTCACGAATAAGTGTGAAAGAAAGAGGCTAGAGAGAGAGAATGTAGATGATGTTACTTTTAAATGATTGGTTGTATTATCTTGTTAGTGTATTAATTATTCTTGTTGTCACGTATTTTGTTAGCTTGTTTGTAAACAAGCAACTACGAAAATCGAAAAATGAGCCGAAGAAAAATACCGAAAATCTAGTTAGCTTTTTGATTTCAATTGCAATCATTCTTCTCTACTTTGCGATAACCGATCTATTAGTTGGTCGGGCTTATGAAGGGGATATTCTTTTTACAGAGGAGGAGGCGTGGGAAGTTGAATCGGCCTCTGTTCGCTATGTGACGACAGAGAACCCGTTCGTCGTTGATAGCTTTTTTGCTGAAGGTTATTTTTCTCAAGAAATACTAGCGAGTGGAGAAATGATTCAGGTGCTTATTAAAACGACTGATTACCCTGCTTTATATTCAATCGGAAGGAATGTGAGTGAAGGAAAGACATCCATGTTCCCGTATCAACAATATTATGAGAGCGAGCTTCAGCCTGCGATTATTGAGGCTCTACAGCAAGAAGAAGCTTCCTCGATCAATCAAGTGCTTTTAGCAGCAGAACAAAAATTGAACGACTCTTTTGATGCACATACCTTTTCACTTACATTGCAATAAATTAAAATAAAATGAAAAATGTTAAGGAGAACTTGCACTTTGTTTGCAGGTTCTTTTTAGCAAAAAATACTTGATTCCCTAAACGCTTTAACGTAAAAAAATTTCTTATTTACTTTCTTAGATCCTTGCTTTAAGATTATACATAACTATCCGAATATTACAATTGTTTAGGGGGAAAGACATGAAAAGATCGTGGTTTAAATGGGCAGGCACTGCCTTGATTAGCGTAATGGCGCTAACAGCCTGTGGTACAGAGGAAGCGTCACCAGAAGAGGAAGCACCAGCCCAGCAAGAAGAGGAACCAGCGGCTGGGGAAGGACAGGCATATGTAATCGGGGCTACCCAAATTGTTGAGCACCCGTCCTTAGATGCAGCCTACGAAGGGTTCCAGCAGGCTTTAGCTGATGCAGGGATTGAAGCGAGCTACGATTTCCAAAGTGCCCAAGGCGACCCAAACAATACGAGTGCGATTGCAAATAACTTTGTTGCTGATCAAGTGGATTTGATTTTTGCTAATTCAACATCAAGTGCAATAGGTGCTTTACAAGCAACGAGTGATATTCCAATTATTTTTACATCTGTAACAGATGCTGTTGGTGCGGGACTTGTGTCAGCAATGGACGAACCAGGTGAGAACATTACGGGTGTTGTTGATCTCCATCCTGATGCGATTGCATTAACCGTTGCTTTTATCGACGATTATTTTCCTGATGCAAGGGTCGGTCTTATCTATAATGCTGGAGAACCTAACTCTGTCGCTCAAATTGAAGCTGTAGAAGCTGCAGCGGACGGAACAAGCTTGAGCTTGGTAACGCGCACAGTTGGTTCATCTTCAGAGGTACAACAAGCAGCGACAACGCTTGTTGGGGAAGTGGATGTATTTTACGTTGTGACTGATAATACGGTTGTGTCTGCGTTAGAAACGGTTGTTGGAGTTGCGAATGACCAAGATATTCCACTTATTGTTGGTGAGCCTGATTCACTTGAACGTGGCGGGTTTGCAACATTTGGCATTGATTATTTCACAATCGGGTACCGTGCAGGAGAAATGGCTGTTGATGTCTTAAATGGGGATGCGACAACGGCTGATATTCCTGTTGAATACCCTGAAAATATGCAGCTCTTTATTAATCGAGAAGCAGCTGAAGAACAAGGAATTGAATGGAATGACGAGTGGGATAGTTTAGCTGAAATGATCAATTAAGGAAGAAACGGAGACCGACCTGTCATAATGGGCAGCGTCGGTTTTCAGATCTGGAGGGTATGGTATGTTTATTTCGATTTTTGGAGCCGTTGAATCGGGTATTATTTATGCCATCATGGCACTTGGGGTCTACTTGTCCTTTCGTATTTTAGATTTTCCTGATTTAACGGTAGACGGAAGCTTTGTGACGGGGGCTGCTGTGGCTGCCATTTCCATTGTGAACGGTGTA
>NZ_ANNK01000060.1 GCF_000334155.1 Halalkalibacterium ligniniphilum
AGGCACTGCCTTGATTAGCGTAATGGCGCTAACAGCCTGTGGTACAGAGGAAGCGTCACCAGAAGAGGAAGCACCAGCCCAGCAAGAAGAGGAACCAGCGGCTGGGGAAGGACAGGCATATGTAATCGGGGCTACCCAAATTGTTGAGCACCCGTCCTTAGATGCAGCCTACGAAGGGTTCCAGCAGGCTTTAGCTGATGCAGGGATTGAAGCGAGCTACGATTTCCAAAGTGCCCAAGGCGACCCAAACAATACGAGTGCGATTGCAAATAACTTTGTTGCTGATCAAGTGGATTTGATTTTTGCTAATTCAACATCAAGTGCAATAGGTGCTTTACAAGCAACGAGTGATATTCCAATTATTTTTACATCTGTAACAGATGCTGTTGGTGCGGGACTTGTGTCAGCAATGGACGAACCAGGTGAGAACATTACGGGTGTTGTTGATCTCCATCCTGATGCGATTGCATTAACCGTTGCTTTTATCGACGATTATTTTCCTGATGCAAGGGTCGGTCTTATCTATAATGCTGGAGAACCTAACTCTGTCGCTCAAATTGAAGCTGTAGAAGCTGCAGCGGACGGAACAAGCTTGAGCTTGGTAACGCGCACAGTTGGTTCATCTTCAGAGGTACAACAAGCAGCGACAACGCTTGTTGGGGAAGTGGATGTATTTTACGTTGTGACTGATAATACGGTTGTGTCTGCGTTAGAAACGGTTGTTGGAGTTGCGAATGACCAAGATATTCCACTTATTGTTGGTGAGCCTGATTCACTTGAACGTGGCGGGTTTGCAACATTTGGCATTGATTATTTCACAATCGGGTACCGTGCAGGAGAAATGGCTGTTGATGTCTTAAATGGGGATGCGACAACGGCTGATATTCCTGTTGAATACCCTGAAAATATGCAGCTCTTTATTAATCGAGAAGCAGCTGAAGAACAAGGAATTGAATGGAATGACGAGTGGGATAGTTTAGCTGAAATGATCAATTAAGGAAGAAACGGAGACCGACCTGTCATAATGGGCAGCGTCGGTTTTCAGATCTGGAGGGTATGGTATGTTTATTTCGATTTTTGGAGCCGTTGAATCGGGTATTATTTATGCCATCATGGCACTTGGGGTCTACTTGTCCTTTCGTATTTTAGATTTTCCTGATTTAACGGTAGACGGAAGCTTTGTGACGGGGGCTGCTGTGGCTGCCATTTCCATTGTGAACGGTGTACCGCCACTGCTGGCAACGTTGTTCTCTGTATTTGCAGGCTTTGTAGCAGGCTGCTTTACAGGCTTGTTGCATACAAAAGGGAAAATTAATCCGCTGCTTGCAGGGATTTTAATGATGATTGCTCTCTACTCTATTAATTTGCGGATTATGGGTCGACCGAATGTTCCATTGCTTAATGAGTCCACCTTGTTCACACAGCTAAGTGGGGTTTGGGAGGGCTTGGGTATTGACAAACTGTTAAATGGAATGATTGCTTTTTTCGGTTTATCGCAGCTTCCGCGGACTTGGGCTATTGTTGTCTTTATGCTTATTGTGACACTCATTATTAAATTTGCGACAGATTACTTTTTAAAAACCGAAGTAGGGCTTGCCTTACGAGCAACAGGTGATAATAAACGGATGATTCGCAGTTTTTCAGCCAATACTGATTTTCTTATTATTCTTGGTCTTGGCATTTCAAATGGTCTTGTAGCCTTGTCAGGAGCCTTTATTGCCCAATACGGAGGATTTGCCGATGCTGGGATGGGCATTGGACTGATCATCATTGGTCTTGCCTCTGTTATTATCGGTGAAGCTCTTTTCGGAACGAAAACGATTGCTCGCACGACACTTGCTGTCATCGGTGGGGCGATCATTTACCGCATTGTGGTCACCATGGCTCTTCGAGTGGACTTCTTGGAGGCTGGAGACATGCGTTTAATTACGGCCGTTCTTGTTATCGCAGCATTAGTAACACCAAAGCTATTAGAAAGTCGAAGAGAAAAGCAGAAACGGAAAGCCAAACGAGCGGCACTTTCTGCAAACGCTGTTGCAAAGGATGGTGAAAGCAGTGCTTCATCTTCATGAGCTTTCATTAACGTTTAACGAGGGGACACCTGATGAAAAGAAGGCTCTCCAATCCGTTAATCTTACGTTGAAAAAAGGTGAATTTGTCACCATTATTGGCAGTAACGGAGCCGGAAAGTCAACGATGATGAATGTGATTTCAGGCTCTTTAACACCTGATGTTGGGGATGTATTCATTAACGATAAGCCAGTTACCCATTTAGCGGAGCATCAGCGTGCCCAGTTCATTGGTCGTGTTTTTCAGGATCCGATGGCAGGTACAGCGCCAGCCATGACAATAGAAGAGAACTTGGCGATGGCGTATTCTCGTAATAAAAAACGCTCCTTACGCTTCGGTGTAACGAAAAAAAGAAAAGAGCTGTTCCGAACCTACTTGGAGACGTTGAACCTAGGGTTAGAGGATCGACTTACGGCAAAAGTGGGCCTTTTATCAGGGGGGGAGCGGCAAGCATTATCCTTATTAATGGCAACATTTACAGAACCGAGCATTTTATTATTGGATGAACATACAGCTGCACTGGATCCCTCAAGGGCAGAGCTAATTACAACGTTAACTGGTGAGATTGTGAAAAAATTTAAGCTGACAACGCTGATGGTTACTCACAATATGCAGCAAGCCCTTGATCTAGGAAACCGCCTAATCATGATGGATAAAGGTCAAATTATTCTCGATGTATCAGCTGAGAAAAAACAAACGTTAACGATAGAAAAGCTGCTTCATGAGTTTCAACGAATTCGAGGAAAACAATTGGAAAGCGATCGGGCTGTGCTTGGTTAGAAGAGAGGAGAGGTACGCTGGCTGCTGTCTCTCTTCTTCGTTCAAAGAAAGAAAAGATAGCATTTCTAAGCTGCCTGGCTACAGGGGCAGAAATTCCAGCGCTTATCACTGTATACGGGCCCGCTTTCCACTTTTGTGATGTTGGTATGCTTAGTATAAGAAAAAAGCGTGAGGGCTTTCCTCACGCTTTTTGGATCTGTTTTAATTCATAGCCGCCTTTCTTTTTTTCTTTTGCGGCATATCTGGCATTTCGTTCACTGAGACGACGGTCTCGACCTTTTTCTTTGGAGGCTCCCAATATTGCTCATTCCCTGGGAGATCATCAAACCAGGCAGCATCCTTGGGACAGTCTAAAACCATAAATCGACCGTAATGTCCATCTCGTGATTGGTGGTATTTTAAATAAGCCTTACCATTTTCAATTGCCAGTACTTCAATTTTCCCAGAAGTGTGGCTCATTGAAAGACGAACTCGCTTTCCTAATCCTGATGTTTTCCCCTTCGCTTCCTCAACAATGTTATAGACTTCTTCCAACGAAAGAACAAAGTCGTTGTTGCCAGCAACTGGGCGGTTAATGAAGAAATAATATGGCGTAACCCCAGCCCATGATAATTTATCAAGAAGCTCTGCCAACACATCAGAATCGTCATTGATTCCTTTCAATACAGGCGTTTGATTGACAACGATTGCCCCTGCATCATGGAGGGCTTCAAATGCTTTCTTTGCCTCAGCTGTAATTTCGACTGGATGATTAATGTGGGCCATAATATAAATGCGGTGTTCAGGCGTTGAATATTCACGAATGAGATTTAATAATTCTTCATCTTCATAAATACGCATTGGGTTAAAAACAGGGAGCTTGGAGCCGATACGGATGATTTTTACATGGTCAATAGAACGTAGTCTTTCAATGATGTAACGGAGCTTTTTTGTGGCGAGAATCAGTGGATCGCCACCTGTAAGTAAGACATTGTTAATCTCAGGCGTTTTTGCAATGTAATCAAGACCTGGATCCACGTCTGACATTGCCTCTTTGACATCGTTACGGAAAAGACGCTTACGGAAGCAATAGCGACAGTATGCACCACACACCTCAGAACAAATTAACAAAGCGGTTGTTGAATACTTATGTTGACACCCTGGAGCGGCATAGTTCGTGTCTTCATCGGAAGCATCCCAGCGCCCATATTCACTTAACTCACCCTCATTTGGGATGACTAACTTACGTATTGGATCGTTCGGATTATTCCAATCAATGAGACTTAAATAGTATTCATTTACGCGAAAGACAAACTTATCTGTAATCTGCTTTAGCTTCTCCCTTTCCGCTTTGGGAATTTGCTGGATTTTGTCCACGTCCATAATGTATTTTGGTTGCGCCACTCTCATCACCTTCCTTCGTAAACTAGCAAGCGGATCACTTGCCAATTGATTATAACAAGAAAAAGAGAAAATCGTCAAAAAAGAAAGAAATATTCGATAATTATAAATAAATGAAAGGAATCATTCAAAATTTCGCCTATTATGAGCGTTGACTTTTCAAGACTAAAAGTATTTGAAGGGGAAATTTCAAAAATAATGAATAAATTCATTCAAATCTAAATAAAAACGAAATAAATACTTCAAAAATAGGCAGATGTCGTGTAGAATGAAATAAATACTTCATAAAATGGAAAGGAGGGAATATTTATTTCTTTTTTCTGTAGAAAAGGGACGAAGCTATAGGACGAGGAGAGTAGGCCAAGAGGTACAATTGCTCACATCCTCCCTTTCATAAGGGTACACAGGGTTTTCAATTAAAATGTTTTTAAATATCTATTTAAAAAAGTGAGGGGAAGTAAAGATGGCGATTGAACGCACGCATCATCCTGTCATGATGTTTTTAGAAAAAACGAAGGCTTCGGCTCAATTTATGAAAGAAGCGGAACATGTGATGCCCGGTGGTGTAACAGCAAACATTAAGCATTTTGCGCCGTATCCGATCGTAATGAAAAAGGGAAGTGGAGCGTATCTTACAGATGTGGATGGGAACGTCTATATTGACTACTTACTCGCTTATGGTGCACTCATGCTTGGGCACGGTCATCAAGCCATTCAACAAGCAATCATGGAGCAGCTGCAGCAGGATGGGACGGTCTTATTTGGAGCACCACATGAATTGGAAGTGACAATGGGGAAAAGGCTTCAATCCTTATATCCAAGTATGGAGCGGCTCCGGTACACGAACTCTGGGACAGAAGCGACGTTATTAGCGATAAGACTTGCTGCAGCATACACAGAAAAATTCAAAATTGCTAAATTTGAAGGTCATTATCACGGAGGCTACAATCAAGTGCTTTATAGTGTAAATCCTTCCATTGAAGCTGCTGGACCAGCGGATGAACCCGTTGCACTACCTGAATCAATGGGAATGACAGATGGGGAACAACGAGATACGATCATTCTTCCGTTTAATGATTTAGATGCATGTGAAAAAATATTACGAAAACATAAAGATGAGATTGGAGCAGTGATTCTTGAACCGATGCAAGGTGGTTTTATTCCGGCAACTGAATCATTTATAAAGGGTCTTCGTGCGGTAACGAAAGAGCTGGAGATGGTCCTAATTTTTGACGAGGTTAAGACGGGATTTCGAGTAGGTTTAGGAGGGGCCCAAGCAATATACGGTGTACGTCCTGATTTAACCGCATTAGGGAAAGTGGTTGGAGGAGGCTTTCCGGTAGGTGTTGTAGGAGGGGCAAAGGATATTATGATGACGAGTGCACCACGGGCCTCAGCCGATGTTTTTGATAGCAGCCAAAGTGCGAAATCAGGGGCGAAAGAGGTTCTTTTTCATAGTGGAACCTATAACGGACATCCTATGATTCTTGCAGCTGGGTTAAAAACAATCATGACACTAGAAGAGAAGATTACCTCTGTATTTTCAATAACTGACACATTGAAAGAAGGGCTGGAAGCCTTGTTTTCAGCAAGAGGGATTCCAATGAAAGCGGTTGGCAGCGGTTCCATCTTTAGTGTAGTATTAACGGATAGAGAGATATTAAATTACCGTGACCTCCAAAGAGCCGATCTGTCAACACGGAAAATGATAGACATGAATTTATTAAGTGAAGGCATTTACACAAAGCCTTTAAATCGTTACAGTCTATCAACAGCCCATACATCGAATGAAATAGAGCAGACATTAGATGCTTATGATCGCGTTTTAACGAAACTTTTTGGAGGGGCCACTAGCTAAAGGAATGAGTACCCCTATGCTACAAAGCGACGTGTATAAACGGATGATAGAATATCAGGAAAAGATGAGCAAATCGCAAAAAAAAATTGCCAATTATTTAACGGCTCATTCAGAAACGGCACCTTTTTTAACCGCATCAAAATTAGCAAAACAAGCTGGCGTTGGAGAGGCAACCGTGATCCGTTTTGCCGTATTTTTAGGATACGAAGGTTATCCAGATTTGCAACGGCATTTACAAGAAGCGATGCAGCGAAAGATGACCTCAGCTGAAGTGTTTGCTCGCACCACGGATCGGGAAGAGGCACCTGCTCATGCGATTGAAGAAATTTTAGCCGATGATATTGTGAATTTGCGAATGACTTTACAGCAAATTGACCCGAAGGAATTTGAGCAAGCAGTTGAGGACATTGTAAATGCAAAACGGATCTATATTATAGCCTATCGAAGCGCGGCAAGCTTAGGCATGTTTCTTTCATTTTACCTCGATCTTGTGCTGCAAAACACAGAACTTGTTGAGCAAGCAGATGGTGTATCAGAGCATTTGCTCGATATCTCAGAGGATGACTTGGTCATTGGCTTTGGGTTTGCTCGTTACACGAAACGTACGGTAGAGGTGATGAAATATGTGAAGCAAAAGGGTGCAAAGACGATAGTCATCACTGATCATGTGCTGTCTCCTCTTGTTCCATATGGAGATCGTGTCCTACTCGCAGCAACTGAAATCAATTCATTTATTGATTCCTTTTCTGCGCCTTTAAGTGTTGTCAGTGCCCTTGTAACAGCAGTGACCCGATCTCAGCATGAGAAAGTTGAAAATAGGCTCAAACAGCTGGAGGAGCTTTGGGAGACCTTTGATGTGTTTCATGAATAACGGTTTAGTGAGGCTGCTTTCGTAAATAGAATCCTTTAAATGCTAAAAAAGGGCGTGACAATTTGTCAAGCCCTTTTAAGTGGGTCTATTATGCACTAGCCTGCTGTGAGTTGTTCTTACGGTCTTTGATGACTTGAACAAGACAAATGCCTAGGAATACTAGAAAACCTATACCAGATACCAGTACGCCTTCTGGATAGATTAACGCAATACCTGAAGCAAAAAGAATCAATCGTTCCAGTATAGTAACATTTGTAATAAAGTAGTTTATCAATGAAGCACTAACAGCTAGCATCCCTATAAATGCAGTTAATAGAGGGATGATAATTGTTTGAAGAGATGCATCTTGTAATAATAAAACAGGATTATAGACAAAAGCAAATGGGACGACGAAGGCGGCAATTGCTAGTTTAAAGGCAACAACTCCTGATTTCATAGGATTCGCCCTAGCAATTCCCGCACCTGCATATGCGGCCAAACACACTGGAGGCGTAATATCTGCAACGATGCCAAAATAAAAGACAAAGAAGTGAGCAGCGATAACCGGTACACCAAACTCAATAAGTGCAGGCGCAGCAATGGAGGCTGTAACAACATAATTTGCAGTAGTCGGTAGCCCCATCCCTAAGAGAATACATGCAAACATTGTTAGAAAGAGAATGAGGAAAAAGCTTTCTCCAGCTAGATCAAGGATACCACCAGCAAGTTTTCCTCCTAGTCCTGTTGTGGTTACAGTCCCAGCAATGATACCGGCCGTCGCACAAGCAGCAATAACGGGAAGGGCGACCCGTGCCCCCTGTTCAAGTGTATCTACTATATTGCGGAAGCCCATACGTGTATCTTTACGGAACAAACTGACAAGAAATGCAGCAGCGATTCCAAATAGGGCGGCGGTTGTTGCCGTATATCCAAGATAGAGCATACCAATTATTGTGATGAGTGGAGCTAGTAAGTCAATTCGTTTCAAAATCCCTTTTGCAGAAGGGAGCTGATCTTTTGGTAAACCTAAAATCCCTTGTTTTTTCGCTTGAAAATGGGTGCCCATGAAAATACCCGTAAAATATAAAACGGCAGGAATAATGGCAATCAGGATAATCTCACTATAAGGAATCCCTGTATTACTTGCCATAATAAAAGCTGCAGCACCCATAATAGGGGGCATAATTTGTCCACCAGTTGAAGCAGAAGCTTCTGTGGCAGCTGCAAACTCAGGCTTAAAGCCAGCACGTTTCATCATTGGTATCGTAAATGACCCCGTACTAACCGTATTAGCTACAGAGCTTCCAGTCACCATTCCTTGCATGGCGCTTGCTGTAACAGAGGCTTTTGCCGTTCCACCTGTCATTCGACCTGTGGCACTAAAAGCTAGATCATTAAAAAATTTACTGATACCTGTTTTTGTAAGCATGACACCAAAAAAGAGAAACAAGAAAATAAACGTAGAAGAAATTCGGATGGGTGTGCCAAAAATGGCTTCTGTATTAAAGAACATCATTGTCATTAACCGATCAAAATCAAACCCTGCATGTCGGAAGTGTGAAATTGGAAAACGGTCACCAAACATACCATATAACAATGCTAGTATGGCTATAATCACGATCGGTAGCCCGACAGCTCGACGAGTTGCTTCTAGTACTAGAAGCACTCCGATTGTTGCAACCGTAACATCCAATGCTGTGTATCCTAAAATTGTCACTTGATTGCTCGTTAACCGCGTGTAATCAAAAACGATATAAAAGTTAACAGCTAATGCAAGAAGCGCTAAAATACCATCATACCAAGCAACACCTGGCTTTTTTAGCAACGAGCGTTTAGCAGGATAAAGGATGAAAATTAATGACAATCCACCAGCTAAGTGAATGGCACCTTGAATCAGCGTGACATATGGGCCTCGAAAAGAAGTGTAAAGTTGAAATAGTGTCAGAGAAATAGCAAGAATTGAGACAACCCATATCCATTTCTGGAGGTCCGTTCGATAAGCAGACTCTTTATCATATTTTCTTAGTATTTCCTCGCTACTTAGCGCTTTTTCCTCTTTCAAAAGTGATCACCACCTAGTATTGTTTTTATTACAAAAAAAGGACTGGACAGTTGAGATGCCCAGCCCTTGTAAGAATTGAATTAATTGAGTAAGCCCTGTTCTTTGAAATATCTTTCTGCACCAGGATGAAGTGGTAATCCTTCAGAACCGTTTAAGATATTTTCTAACGAAAGGTGAACCCCTTGTGGATGAGAAATACTGTCGACATTCTCATAAAGACCTTTGACAATTTCATAGCCGAGCTCCTCACTAATTTGATCAGTAGAGCCAACGAGAATGGCATAGGCAGTGATCGTATCAACAGGTCCATCTAGGAATTCATATGCATCAGCTGGAATTTCTAGATGCCCATAATCACTATTTTCTGTGATGTAATTAAGAGCATCACCTTCAATTGGTAAGATAACAACTTCACGTTGGAAGGAAAGCTCTTCAATGTTGCTGGCTGGTAAACCGAGTAACCCGAAGGATGCATCAAGCTGGTTATCTTGTAATCGTGCTGCAGCATCACCAAAGCCTTCTTCAAATGCTTCATAATCGCCATCTTCAATACCGTAGGCTTCAAGAATGAGTTTTGCAGCTGATTGCGTTCCACTACCAGCAGGACCAATGGCAACGCGCTTACCACGTAAGTCTTCGATGGAAGTAATCCCTGTGTTTGCAGTTGTCACAACCTGCATCACTTCTGGATAAATGTGACCCATAAAGCCAAAATTTTCAACCTGTGCACCTTCAAAATCTCCTTCACCGTTAAACGCTTCAAGTGCTGGGATATGAACGGTCATACCGAGCTGCATCTCGCCACGGTAAATCCCGCCGAGGTTTTCTACAGAAGCACCTGATGCAACTGCACTAACGTTAAACCCTTCATATTCTACGTTGTCATTCATAACATTTGCCATTTCCTGACCAAGTGGATAATATGTACCACCTGTACTGCCTGTTCCCATTTGAAGTTCAGTGATGAAATTTTCCGATAATTCTTCCGCGTCCGCTGCTGGTTCTTCCGTAGCCGGATCATCTGGCTCTGCTTCAATCGTTGTGTCGGTACCACCACATGCACCAAGAATGAGGCCGATTGAGAACAAACCTGCCGTTAAGAAACCAAGTTTTCTTTTCATACAAATTCCCCCTTTTTATGAAGTTTATGCGTAAATAGGTATTCACACTACAATTTAATTCTAATCAAGAGATTGATAGATTGTCAAAGAAAATGTGAAATGATTGTACAGAATTTTTTGTCTTTCAAATATATAAAGCTAATCTATATAACTGATAAATGATTAAAAAAATAATTGATTGGCATATTCATTTTTTAGTCCATAATATGTAAAGTGTAGGATGGTTGATAAGAATAACTAGTAGACTATAACCATTTTTAGAAAAGGTAGTGCTGTCGGGGGTGTAAGAGGTTAGTAGGTGGGAATTATTAGTATAAAAAAGATAGCGGCTTGTCTCGAGAAAAACGAGAACAGACCGCTACCTAAAACTGTTTCAATGTTATTCGATTTTTTCATAAGACTCAGGATCATTTGCTTCAATGGGGACACTCGTATCAATATGTCCAAAAAGTTCAGCTACTGGCTCGCCATCAATCAAAATTTGCGTTGAATGAAAACCAAATTGTGCCATCACTAAAGCAATTTGTTGGATAAGCATTTCTTCCGTTCCAGAGCCAACTTGGGCATTCAGTAGCTCAGAAGAAAATGAAACATGAGCAACACCGTCAATGCCTTCAACGGATTGTACTTCTACTCCTTCAGGAAGCAGGGAAACAAGGGCTCCGTTTTCAGGGCCTTGCACCCATGCTTCAAGGGCTGCTTGATAAAGCTTATCCTCTGTTGCTTCTACACTTCGTTCTTCACGATACATAGCCATGACATCAGCGTCAGCAAAAAATAGCTCTACAGGAGTAACAATAGCTTCCTCCGTAGCCTCTGTTGAGCTTTGAGCCTCGGTTGATTCCTCAGGTTCTGTTGACTCTTCAGCTTCCACTGTATCCTCTGTTGTTTCTTCAGGTAATTCTTCGTTTTGCTCCGTATCAATCGCATCTGCTGGTTCTGAGGAATCAACAGACTGGTCTCCTTGTCCACAAGCTCCTAGCACGACAAAGGCTGCTAGCAAGGAAAGGCGAAAAATGTGTTTCATTTTTAAATCCTCCAATTCTCTTCTTTGTTCAATTTTGTTCCATCTTGTTTCGTAGAAAGTTACACCAATCGAAAAAATAAGTGGAAAAGGGCCTTTCTTACACTAGATCTTACAGCATCCATCCTAAAATTCAATCATTTTTTTGAACTCATTCTTTCGTACTAGAACGATGTTAAACTTTGTAAAATAAAAGCTTTACAAGTATTGATGAAGCAAAAAGAAAGAGCGACTTCTCACGATGGTGAAAAGCCGCTTCAGATGGTATATTTTAAGTGAAACATTGGAAAAACATATTCAATGAGAAACAAATGATACTAAAAAAGATGAGCTAAAATTGCTTTATGAAAAATTTCTAAAAATCCCAGCGGAAGATTGGCACTAGAAAGAAGAATGATATAATATAGAAAACTGTTTTGGAAAGGACTAACTAACTAATGCCGCAAAGTAAAGCATTTCGATTTGGGTATGGAATTGCGCTTATTTTTCTTATTATTTATCTAGGTACACTTGTGGATTGGATTTTTAAGCCAATCGTTGTACTCGTTCAAACCCTTTTTGCACCAATTGTGTTAGCAGGTGTTTTATATTATCTATTACGTCCTTTCGTTAATCTATTGGCAAGGAAAATTCCTCGAGGGCTGGCGATTCTTATCATCTATTTATCAATGATCGCCATCATTACCCTTCTATTTCTCGTCATTGGGCCTGAGCTACAAAGACAGTTCAACTCACTCGTTCAAAACATGCCAATGCTGATTAATGAGGGAAGAGATATGCTTATTTCCTTGCAGCAAAATGAATACATCTCTCGCTTCCAAGAAAGTGAGAACTTTTCACTTGAAGACATAACCTCAAGATTTTTTGATTATTTAAATGAATTTATCGCTTCACTTGGGTCAAACATCGCTTCCTTTCTCGGATTTATCGCTAATGTTGTGATTATTCTTGTTATTCTCCCGTTCATCCTTTACTACATGCTAAAAGAGGGAGAGAAGGCACCGAAGCAAGTGTTGCGTCTTCTTCCGGAAAAGCAACAAAAAGAGGGTCAGCGAGTCTTAAGTGATATGGATAAAGCACTAAGCTCCTATATCCAAGGTCAGATCATCGTAAGCTTTTGTGTCGGTGTTTTATGTTACATTGGCTATTTAATTATTGGGCTTGAGTATCCCCTTGTTCTTGCTCTAGTTGCTATGTTTACAAATGTTATTCCGTTTATTGGACCTTGGATTGGAACGTTTCCAGCAGTGATTGTCGGCTTTTTTGATTCACCACTAATGGCCCTTCTCGTCATTGTTGTTGTGATCATCGTTCAGCAGTTTGAAAGCAATGTGATTTCACCTCAAATTATGGGAAGAAAGCTTTCGATCCATCCTTTGACGATCATCTTACTGTTGCTTGTTGCAGGACGTTTTGCTGGGCTCCTTGGCCTTTTATTAGCGGTTCCTACCTATGCAGTAGGTAAAGTGATTGTGATGCATACGTATCGTTTGTGGCGTTTAAAACGAACGTCAGGAAATTGACCACGGATGGGACGTTCGATAAAGTACGGAACAAATAAAGAAAGAGGTGGTTTTTATGGCATTTGTTCAAGATGGAATTGAGCAAATTGAAGCTGAGGAGCTAAAGGCTTTATTAAAATATAAAGAAACAATGATCATAGATGTTCGAGAGCCAGATGAGTATGAGGAAGGACATATTCCAGGTGTTCCTTTGATTCCCATGTCTACGATACCGAAAGTGGCTGAACAGTTTGATCAGAGCAAATCGTATGTGTTTGTTTGCCGAAGTGGATCAAGAAGTCATCATGTTGCTCTCTTCTTAAAGGACCAAGGAATCGAAAATGTAAAAAATTATTACGGAGGCATGCTTGCGTGGACAGGAGAGTTAGCCTATGGTCTTGAACGCGTCATACAAGAGATGAATGAGCTTTATGAAAAGGAATAAAGTCGGACTCTACACTAGTTGTAGAGTTTTTCTTTTTATTTAGGAGTAATTGACCGGTGAGGGGCCAAGGCCAACACTTTTGTTGAACGAGGAATAAATTTGAGTTTCATTTTTTCAAAGACAGGGAACATAACAATCAAGCAACAGAAGCTTTGAAAAGGAGAGTGGATATCGTATGTGGACTATTTTGATTGTTTTAATTGTCTTATGGTTACTTGGCTTTAGCTTTGAAATTGCAGGGAATTTAATTCACTTACTATTAGTAATCGCTCTTGTTCTATTAATTTTCCGTTTAGTAACAGGTCGTCGAGCGTGACACAGCATAGAGAGCTAAAAAGCATAAAGTCAAACTGACTTTATGCTTTTTGCTGTTTTTAAAAAGCATACCGAAGAAATTACGTTGGGCAGTTAGCCGGATCTTATTCTTTAACGAAAACAGAAAGTAGTAGGCAATCATTAAGTTTGGTTGTAAAATAGTAGCAAAAGATAGAAAAGATATGAAGGATGTTCAATGATGAAAAAAACGTTTTTATTGATTTTACTTGTATTTGTGATGCAGCTCACATTCCAACAGCCTTCTTCTGCATCGACGCCGATCGCGTTTTATTTAGATGGCCAAGAACAGCGTTATGGCGGACAAGTTATACGTCATGAAGGAATGATTTGGTTACCGGTGCGACCTATTTTAGAGAAGCTTGCAGATTTTCATGCAACTTGGAATGGTGACTATCTTGGTGTGAATAGACTGTTGCGTGGTGAAGATGTGGCAGAAGAGGAAGTTGAACTTTTTGCTGAACTAGACATTCGCTCGATTCAAAATCGGGACATGATTTCAATTGAAGATGTAAGGTGGCTCGGTTTCGATGCGTATTTGTATGAGTCTGAAAATATCCTTCATGTAAGCACGCCAGACCTTATGACGGTTGCCGATATTTCGATCGGCTTATCAATGGATGAAGTCAATCGGAAATTAGGGGACATTCATTGGAACACTGGATTCGGGCAAGAGGCTGATTATATCGGTTTTTATGGAGAGATGAAAGAATTTACGTATGTGGATCGCTATGGATATAAGCGTAAAGGGTCAGTCCCCGATATTCAAATTGAAATAAAGGAAGACGCCGTCTCGTATATCCTTGTTTCATCAGAAAATTTTCCAACCTCCAAGGGAGTGAAGGTTGGGGATCGAATATCAGAGGTGACCCGTGCGTATGGAAGCCAGGCAGTGCGTGAGCAAATCGATGGAAAGCAAGTCGTTATTTATGATGTGGAGTACGGCTCGATTTGGTTTATTGCAAATCAACAAAATGAGATTGAACGAATTGGCTACTGGAACCATCATATAAAAGGGTTCGGTAAAGAAGAGGAGGAAGCAGCGTAAGCTTTCTCCCCTTTACTGAGGAAAAGGGGCAGGGGACGTGAACAGGATGAGGAGCGGTATATGCATTCTCGAAAAAATCACCTTTAAATGTTGTACAGGCCTAACCTTAAGCATTTGTTTCTGTTCCGTGTGAGAAGAGTAGATCGTTATATGTGATCAGTGTCTTTTGAATATTGGTGTTTCCCCTGCTCGGCATTTTTTTCAAAGGCCTGATTATTTAGCTGGTTTTTCGCTTGATTGTCTTTCTTTTTCTTGTTATTATCCTTTGTCATTTGTACTTCTCCTTTTTTATAGGGTTTTCTTAGTTTGAACATAAAAAATGCTTTTATGTTTTTTTGTTTAAAAATTCAAGAAAGGGGAAAGGATTGAATAAGGGAGAAAGGAGATGGTCGCATGAAGAAAAAATGGACGTTACTTTCTACGGTGGTTGCGGGAGTTGCAGGGGCAGCGACGGTTATTTTGCAGGATGAAAAGAAGCGTGAAAAAGCTAAAAGCATGGTAAAGCAGACATATGAAAAAATAAAAAAGAAAAATAATCTTGATGCAACCAATCAAAAGCTCAAGATTGGACATCCTGACCCACATGATACAGAAGATGCAAAAATGGTTGGAGAAGGTGCCCTTTACAGCGTAAAATATTATAATCATCACGAGCAAGAAAATAGCAAGCCATCCTAAAGTGATGGCTTTTTTACTTTGAGCAAAAGACAATGCTATAATCAGGGAAAAATGAAAGTGAACGAGGAGTGTTCAATTATGATTACGATTCAACATGAAACGATTGCAGAAATTCCAACGTTACATGTTGTGAAAGCAGACCTTTCGACTCAAGCACGACCAACTGTTTTTTTCTTACATGGATATACAAGTGCAAAAGAACATAATTTGCATTATGCCTATTTACTTGCAGATAAGGGCTTTCGGGTACTCCTTCCTGAAGCGCTGCACCATGGGGAACGAGAACAAGAGCTAGTAGGAAAAGAGCGAGATTTGTCTTTTTGGAACATTGTTATCCAAAGCATTAAGGAGCTTGAACTGCTTAAAAATCATTTCGTTGCACAAGGATTGACGATTGAACTGCAAATCGGTGTGATGGGTACATCAATGGGTGCCATTACTACATATGGTGCACTTACTCAATATCCTTGGATTCATACAGCTGTTAGCTTGATGGGCACTGCGTATTATCAGGCCTTTGCAGAGGGACAATTAGAGATGTTAAGCAAGTCTGGGATTGAATGGTCAGATGAAGCAAAAAACAAAGCATTGTCATCATTAGAAACATACGATCTCTCCAAACAGATTGAGAAGCTGGCTGGAAGACCCCTTATGATTTGGCATGGAGAGAGGGATCAAGTTGTTCCCTATCGGTTTTCTCCATCCTTTTATCAATTGATTCAGAAGCAATATGAAGAACAACCAGAAAAGCTTTTGTTTATTAGCGATTCTCGCGCCGATCATAAAGTTTCAAGAGAAGCGGTTCTAATGAGTGTCGAATGGTTCGAGACTCATCTTTTAAAGGATAAAATTGGCGTAAGCCATGCGTAGGCAGGAGTAAACAGTATGTTAACTGAAATCAAAAAAATCATTGTCATTTTTATAGGAGCTATTTTTTTAGCTGCCTCTCTTAATTTTTTTCTCATTCCTGCAAATGTTTTTGCAAGCGGATTTACGGGTGTAGCACAACTATTAGCAACCGTTTTACCGATTTCAACGGGTGTGCTTTTGTTTTTATTAAACATTCCTGTTGCCATTTTAGGGTGGATGAAAATTGGAAAGGCCTTTACGATCTATAGCTTTGTCAGTGTTGCTTTCACGACGCTTTTTCTAGAGATATTACCCGTCCATCAATTTTCTCCAGATATTTTGTTGAATGCCGTATTTGGAGGCGTGATTGCAGCGATTGGTGCAGGTATCACGTTGAAATTTGGCGCCTCCTCTGGAGGGTTAGATATTGTCGCCCTTGTTTTATCGAGATCTAGCGACAGGCCTGTAGGCATTTATTTTTTCTTATTAAACAGCCTGATCGTACTAACGTCAGGAATCATGTTTGATGCGGAAAAAGCGTTATATACACTTGTCACATTATATGTAACATCTCGAATTATTGATGCGATCCATACAAGGCATGTCAAATTAACGGCAATGATTGTGACTAAAAAGCCGGTAGAACTTCGAAAAGCGATTCACGATCGGATAACGAGAGGAATCACGAGAATCCCTGCAAAAGGCGGTTATATGGAAGATGATAAGGAGGTGCTCATGACCGTTCTAACTCGTTATGAATTATATGATTTAAAGCAAGTGATTCAGGATGTGGATCCGGAGGCTTTTACAAATATCGTTCAAACGACAGGTGTTTTCGGGTTGTTTCGAAAACAAGACTAATGGCTTGAAGAGGAGGGGCCCTGCATATGAGAATAAAGGGCATGACGCTTGTCGCGTTTGCGATGATATTCCTTGCTGCATGTGGTCAAGGGGTGAATGTGCCGACGGAAGGTGAGCAAACAGAAGAGCAAGTCGCAGAAGGGGAAAAGAGGGGGGAGGCTCAATTGGATGGGCTGCACGTTGTTGTTGATACACAACGAGGGAATGAAACGATCGATGTGAAAATGTTACTTTCAAACGAGTTAAATGAAGCACTTGAGCTAGAGTTTGCATCAGGACAGCAATATGAGCTTACTTTAACGGATCCCAACGAGAATGTTGTATACCGCTATTCGGATGACCGAATGTTCACAATGGCTATTATTCAAGAAACGCTCCTGCCAGGTGAAAGCATTGAATGGAATGAAGTGATTCCCATTCAAGCGATGGAGGCAGGAGCATATGAACTAAAAGCTGAGGTACTCGTTCAAGCAATAAATGGAAAGGCTGTTGAACCTTTGACAACAACCATTGCTGTGAACCTTCAATAATCATATCTTTTAAAAAAGCAGAGATTTACAGCTAGGTATTCTCTGCTTTTCTATGAGCGTACGTCTATACCTCTTTGTCTGTCTTTTCTATTCTTGAGAATGCCCGCTGTGCTTCAGCTTGGAGTGCTTTGCGAAATTGAAGCCACTCTGCTTGATAGTGGGTGTTCTCATCTTCTGAAGACGTTAATGGTCTTTTTGGAATCGTTGAAGCTAAATGCCAGTAGCGAACAAATCGCTCCTCCTGCCGGTCCATTTTCATCATCTCCTATTACAGTCGTATGAGATCATATAATTCTTCATTTGACATTTCAGTAAAGCGTGTTGTTCCTGTTGAGAGCACTTGCTCCGCTAATGCCTGCTTTTCTGAAAGCATTTGGTCAATGCGCTCTTCTAATGTTCCTTCCGTGATCAGCTTATGAACGGTTACGTCTTCTGTTTGACCAATTCGGTATGCGCGATCGGTTGCTTGGTTTTCTACAGCGGGGTTCCACCAACGATCATAGTGAATGACATGGTTGGCTGCCGTCAAATTTAAACCGACTCCTCCTGCCTTCAATGAAAGAACAAACGCAGGAATTTCTTTGTTTTCTTGAAACTGTTCGATCGCTTCCTGTCTTTTTTGCCTTGTTAAGCTTCCGTGGAGAAAAGGGATTTCTTTTCCATATTTATCTTGGAACGCATTTGTGATTAGTGTTCCCATTTCTTTAAATTGGGTAAAGATAAGCATTTTCTCACCTTGATCGATTATCTGGTCTGAAAGGGTAAGGAGCAGATCCCATTTGTCAGACTGATGTCTCTCTACCTGTTTATCTTTTAAAAAATGGGCAGGGTGATTACAAATTTGTTTGAGCTTCGTCAAGCTTTTCAAAATCAGTGCCCGCCGTTCCATTTGCGATACACGGTTAATTTCAGAAAGCAGCTCATCAACGACAGCTTGATAGAGGGCAGCTTGTTCAAGGGATAAATGAACGCGGTGAATGGTCTCAAGCTTTTTAGGTAATTGAAGTTGAAGGCTTGCATCTGATTTTTTTCGCCTTAACAGTAATGGTCGAATAAGCTGCTGCAGTTTTGTAAGCTGTTGTTCGTTGCCATCCCGTTCAATTGGACGAATAAAACGTTCTAAAAACTGTTGGAACGTTCCTAAATAGGAAGGGTTTAAAACATCCATTAACGACCATAGCTCTTTTAAACGATTTTCAATCGGAGTGCCAGTTAAAGCAATACGGTGCGACGCTTTGATTTTTTTGATCGCCTGACGCTGCTTTGTTTCTGTGTTTTTAATATGCTGAGCTTCATCTAATATGAGTCCGTTCCATTTCATTTGGTGCCAAAATTCTTCATCTCGGACAGCAAGAGGGTAGGAGGTGATCACAAGATCCCACTTACTTTTGTCTAACCATTCTGTCTGTCTAGCTGAACCGTGGTGAACATAGACACGAAGTGATGGGGCAAACCGCTTGCATTCATGGACCCAGTTAAAGATCAGCGAGGTTGGACAGATCAGCAAAAATGGTGAATGATCTGCTTCTTGCTCCTGAAGAATATGAAGCATGTAGGTGATGGTTTGTACCGATTTTCCTAAGCCCATATCATCAGCAAGGCAGCCTCCAAAGCCTACTTCTCTTAAATGAACAAGCCAAGCAACCCCTTGCTCTTGATAGGAGCGGAGCTCGGCCTTTAACGTCCTAGGTAATGCGGGCAACGGAGAAGGGTTTTGCCGGTAGAGCGCATCAAGAGCTTTCTCTAGGTCCTCACCCCATTCAATCTCCCATTCAACCTCTTTTTCAATTCCTTCCACTTCCAAGTTCATATTTTGTTCTAATCGCCAAGCGTCCATGTTTGTTTGCTTATGAAGCTGATCTAAATAGGAGCGTAATTGTTCGGCAAGCTCTGGATCCCAGGCAACCCACTGCCCATTCCTATAAATAAATGGTCGTTGACTTTCTACATACTGACTAAATTCCTCTTCGGTTAAGCGAGTATCTCCAATAGCCACTTCATAGTGAAAAGAGGCAAGGCTTTGCCAATTTAGTAATGGCTCAGCTTGAGATTGATTTTGATGAACATCCATTTTTAAATGGACACGAAAATGTTTCGTGTCTTTTAACCATCGAGGAACAATTAAATGAAAGCCTGCATCCTCAATTAAATCGTGATAATCGGTAAATAGCTGATAGGCATCATCGCTGCTAAGACGAAGGACGGGGGATGCCAAACTCAACGGTTGAAGGAGAGAAAGATGCTCTTTCACTTTTGTCAGTTGCGTTTTTAAGAGTGCAATCGGATTGCTTCGCCATGGATGCTGTCCTTTTTCAAGCTCGTTCATTTCTACAACAAATGAAGGGCTTTGCCGATCAACGACGCATAATGCCAGTGACCAGTCCCCATCCTGATTGACTGGTTCTTTTAGAGCCAAGCCAGGAACGAAAGGTGCGACGGGCACCGCTCCTACTTTTTCTAAAAATCCTTCCATTGAAACATGACTGTATGAAGGAGATTGGTCAGAAGTAAGGGCTTTAAGAGCAGGTTGAACTGCTTTATCCGTACTTTTTTGCCATTGGCTGAATGCTTTGCTCACCTCTGTTCTTTTTAAAAGTAAACGAATCCAAGCGTCAGCCAAATGATTTCCTATTTCAGCTAATCTTTTTTCAACGGAAAGGTGTTTAAAGACGTTATCTTGTATAAGCGCACTATTTGGCGAAAGGGAGAGGCAGGCATGTGGCATGATCTCCTCCCAATTTTTCCAATCGGCTTTCAACTGCCAATGCCCACTAGCGGAAGGTATAATTTGCCCTTCCTTGATGTACCATTCAATTTCTGCAAAAAAATGAAGCCAAAATCGAAAGTCATCGCCAATCTCCCATTCATCTGTTGTGAAAAGAGAGTGGAGCGTGTGGTAGTGATCAAAAATCTCTGCTCCTGAAAGAACGATCCCTTCAATCGGAAAACGGTAGCGTGTCATGCTTTCCTCTGCTTGGTAAACCGTTGTGGTGCCAGCAGGTGAACGAAAGGTACGCTTCTCTAACGGGACCTCTAAAATCGCTTTGTCCGTTTCTAAAAACGTTCCGTAGTAGGACGGTTGATCATGTCGAAAGATGGCAAGCTTTAATTCGAACGGTGAATAAAGAAAAGGATATTGAAAGGGAACCATTTGTTCAAATTTAGAGCGGGGTGATTTCTCAGCCCAAATAAAGAAGCGCTCCTCTAGCCATCCTCCATGAACAATAAAATTAGGCTTCAAGCTGTTTCAACTCCTTGAGTAAAGCACGATACGATTTATACGCTTTTTTCAGCTTCTGAAGAAACGTGTGAAATGATTCTAGGTTCTCATGCTCTTCATAAATGTGCTTAAGCTTTCGTAAATAAATGATCGCTTCCTCGTAATGAGGGCGTGTTTTCTTTTCGATCAAACGAACGACAAATTGATGATAAATGGGCAAAAGAGCCTCGCTCTCACGAGTTTCGAGAAACGATAGAAGCTCCTGCTTTTCTGGTGGCATTCGAAAAGGGTCTTTTTCTCGTTTTAAAAAATAATGAAGTCCTTCTTCATAGCGTTGTTCACTTACTAGAAGACGCACATACGTCATTCGGGCTGCAGGTTGATCTAATTGTTGTTTAAGCATAGGGAGAAGCTCCTCAACAATTTCCTGTCGTCTTTTTTTGGATAAGCCCTTCGTTAAATTTTGAAATCGCTGAAAGGAAGGCGCATGAAGCCACCTTATCCACACAGTAGAGGTGGAAGTTGGATCATCGCTTAGTTGAAGGAGCATTTCATCATAGATAGGCTGTAAGCTCCCGAATGAACCCTCTTTAGAAGGGAATAGGTGCGCAAACCAAGAAGAGATTAAGGTCCATTTCATTCTTTTTTTTAACAAGTAAAAATGTAACAGCACATCTTTTTCATTCAGATAAGGGAGACGCTGCAATAAATGGATAGCCGTATCTTCTCTTCCAAGTAAAAGTGATACATAGCTATAGGCAAGAATCCCTTTTACTGGAGAAGCTCTCCCTTTCAGTGTCTGCTCAAGAAATTGGTCAACCGGTTTCAACGTGGAAACAGGAAGAGCTGGAATCAAGGACAGCAACATTCGCCCCCATGGTGCCTGTTCATCCTCCAAGTCATATGCGAAAGAAAAAAGCAAGGTCTCGAGGAAGAAGCGGTAGTCCGCATCTTCAAGATGGGACATACTATGGGTGATTTCTTGGCTCATTGCCGAAAAAAAGTGCTGAAAACGACGTTCTTGCATCGAAAAAGTACGGAAGTGGCGGGCTAATGAATAGACTGCTTTAACGATAAAAAAATAACCAAACCATGGAGATGAAGAGGCATTTTCCCTTACCGCTTCTTTCATGTCAGCCACCAATCGTTCTAATTCTGCCGCACTCATATAATGGGACGTGACAAGCTGTTTATACCACTGTACAGCATCTCGTTCGAGCGCTTCTTGAATGGGAGCAGGAATCCCAAAAAAATTTGTATCAAGGTGATATTCAGGTTTTTTTAATTGATACAAAACAGCCGCCATATGCTTGCAAAACCCTTGATATGGACAGGAACAGCTGCTTTCTTCAAAATGTTCGAATGCGAGGCTCACATCATAGGCAGATGAGCCATAAACCATTGCACTTATGTTCCCGTTTAAATGAGCATTAACCTCAGTAACGTATCCTTTTTCTGCATAAATCAAGCCTCTTCTAGCAATATGAGGTTGAAAGTAGCGATCCAAGAGTGAATCAATCGTGTTTGTTGAAAGAAAACGCTTTGTCTCGGCCATTTTAGTCTCCTCTGAAAAAAATCCATTCTTCTATTGTATCGCTATATAAAAGGAAAGAAAAGGGGAGTGGCGAGTTAGATAAGGGGTGTCTTGTGTAAAGGATGTAAAAAGAGGAAGAAAGAACATTGGAACCAGAGCAGCTGGACTCTGGTTCTCATTTTTACTAATCAGAAAGTATAAAAATCATAATAACTTTCTAAACGAATAAAAAAAGATTAAGGCTTTCGCCATTAAAAGTTTAGCGATAAGCCAAATTTTTCTAATCATTAAAATGGGAAAAAGTATGTCAACAAGCCAAGGGCAACGATGCTGCTCAGTACAACGATGATCAAATTTGCCCCAAAGTAAGCGACTAAAATAGCGACGCCTCCACCAATGATGCCAAACCAAATATTCTCATGGACGGTAAGAATACCTGGGAAGATCAGTGCGCCCAAAGCAGCATAAGGAACATTCCGCAGGACGGCTTGAAGCCAGGCTGGAAAAGAATTTGTGTTAAGAAAGATAAGAGGAAGCATCCTTGGAATATATGTAACGACTGCCATTCCAGCTATGATGAAGAGCATGGTCATATTCATGAACAAATCCTCCTTAAATGTTTGACGCCTTCATAACCAATTGAAGCGAGAAGTGTGGCACAAATGATCGCCCAGCCGCTCGGAAGAAACATAGAAAATAGCAAATTAAAAAGTGCCGCACTTCCAGCAAGTAAAAGAACATATCGATGCTTTCTTAGTGAAGGCATGAGCAAAGCGATGAACATGGCATAGAGGGCGATACCCATGCTTTGCTGCAATGTGGCTGGCAAGGCAGTTCCTGCTACATAGCCAATAGCTGAATGACCGACCCAGCTTACATAAGCAAGCAGGGCAACCCCCATAATATAACTGGTTTTTACTCGTTCGTTTTGTGTTGCCACCATGGCAAATACTTCGTCTGTGATCCCAAACGCAGTGATGGCCCGTTTAAACGGATGATCATCCTCCATTTTTTCCCGAACGGCCGCACTCATCAGAAGGTGGCGAATATTGACAATAAAGGTTGTAAAGATGATTTCAAATGCCCCTGTTCCGATCGCTAGTAAGTTAAGTGCCATATATTGAGATGCTCCTGCAAAGATAAAAATACTCATCGCGACCGTCTCTAGAAAGGTTAGTCCTGTTCCTTTTGCCAGTAGCCCAAAGGTAAGTGCTGCCGGCATATAGCCAATCGCGATCGTCATTCCTGCAAGTAACCCACGAGAAAATTCGGACTTTTGATGTGTTAAAATAGATGTTGACACGCTTGTCACCCTTTTCGTTTTATCTGCGTATGTTTTATAATAATAATTGTACGTTATAATATACATTTCAACAAGGAGTTTTTTATGAATAAAGAACAGCTATCGCGGCAAATAGGAAGGCGTCTAAAGGCAATTCGCACGGAACGGAAATGGAGTCTCGACAGGCTTTCTCAGGAGACTGGTGTGAGCAAACCGATGCTTGGTCAAATTGAACGGGGGGAATCAAACCCGACCGTGAGTACCTTATGGAAAATTGCCAAAGGATTAGATGTTTCTTTTACAGCGTTTCTTGAGGAAGAGAGGCCAAAAGTTACAGTTGTTCGGCGCTCACAAGTCGAACCGCTTCGTGAAGGAGAAGCCTTTCATGTGTATACACTCTTTCCTCGCACAGCTGAAAAACCAGTTGAATTGTTTTCTGTTTTATTAGAGCCGGGATGTCGGTATTTTTCAGAGGCTCACGCTGATGGGGTAGAAGAATACATTATTGTCGATCAAGGAAGCTTGACGGTTTTTATAGATAAGAAGCCGTACAGCTTAGAAGCAGGTGATGGTCTTCATTTTAAAGCCGATCAGCCACATGAATATATGAATGAAAGCAAAGAGGAAGCATGTACGCTTACGCTTCTTATCTACTATTCAACAAATTGGGGAATAAAATAATACAGGAGAGACTTTTGGATAAGATCAACGCGCTCTTACTTCGGGTGCTATTTCTTACTAGGTCATGCGATGAGGGCATTTTTCATAATCAACACATAAAAAAATCAAGCATATGATAACAATCCTATGCTTGATTTTTTTATAGGCTTGTGGGTGACCTGTACTAGAAAGAGGACCTGTATCGCTATCGTCGGCTAAAGCTTTTATAATAGCTGTTCAACTTGCTCCCGCCGGGAAAGAAGTTTTTTTAGCTTTTTTTTGTGTAGGTTAGCCTGTTCTTCATCTCCATTTACAATGGCTTCATGCAGCTCCATTAAAACGTAATCAATCTCGAGATTCATTATATTAAAGATAATACGAGGTTCGAGGGATTTTCCATTGTCTTTGTATTGAATCATTGAGCTGTTTCCATTCATTAATTTCTCACTCCCATCTATTTCGAACGTGGATTCGATGTCACCTGCTTGATAGGACGTAATGTACTGAGGGCCTTTTGTCAGTCGCTTCACAATACCAGTTCCTTTTTCCCATTGAAGAAGTCTTTCAATCGCTTGAGCCAATGGTCGTTCAGTAATGAGGAGAGTATCGGCCTTTAATGTTAAGAAGGAGCGATTTTTAACAAAAGGAATTTCTTGAACCGTTTGATCTTTCTCTAACATAAGGAAAATGAATTTTTCGTCATAACGCCAATACAAAGAATACGCTTCGTGCATCATTTTCTTAATAAATTGATAGAGAGATTGCTTTGTTATGTTAATGGACAAATCATGAAATTCAATACCATCATAAGCATCACGCATCTTCTCCACACTCCTTTACCAATCAAACGAAGGCGGTTCTTAACAAGGAACCAATACAGGAGGTTCGTCGATTCTGATAGATTGCTATATCATATGTCGCCATGAGGAAAAAAAGAAGTAAAAAGCCTATGTTTAAGCGAAATGGGCACGTATTTTGAGTGGGAACAAAAAAGATTGCAAGCGTGTATTAAGAGTAAAAACGGAAACAGGATAAACCTGTTTTCTAAAAAAAAAAACAGCATAAGCGGCCCACTCTTCCTACTTGGATCGAAATGAGTCCGTCAAGTAACGTTGAGAAACCTTTCAATGAAGGGGGGAGCGGGACGGCTTCACCGTTTTATCAACTTCCACTGAAGTTCCGTCCCCTTTTCCATAAAAAAAGCTACTGAAAAATCAGCAGCGTAGAAAATAAGTTTAAAAACGGAAACCGTACCGTTTCGAAACAATATCATAAAAGCCAAGCGAATTATACAAAGCTTTTGTCGCTTCATTGTTAATTCCTGTTTCAAGCTCAATCCCTTTTATATCCTCTGTTTCAGCCCAATGTATAATTTTTAGCAGCAGTTTCTTTGCAATCCCTTGGTTTCGATGCTCTTTATGTACGTAGAGATCATTTAGCCAAATGTAATGACCTCCTTTTTCCATGCTTATACCAACATTAAAAAAAGCAGCACCGACGATCGCTTTATCTTTTTCAGCAACAAAAATATGGGCTTGTGACTGAGTTTCTAATGAAAGATAAATTGTATGAAGCAATTGTTGATAAGGATCATTGGAACCAATTGATTCCATTTGCCCCATTAGTAATTCGGCAATCTTCAAGCGTAAGGATTCGTCTGCATCACGAGACACCTCAAATACCTTCACCATTCTCCAGTTCCCCCTACTATTCCAAGCGGTTCTCTCTCCTAATAGGGTAACATAAATCAGGTAAAGGGAATAGGAGGATTTTAACGTAAATCTCCAAACGAGTCGAACCGTCTGAGAAGCAGAAGTTATGCTAAGTTGAGCGCATTTTCTAAATAGACGGCAATGCCATCCTCTTCGTTTGTCTGTGTCGTTGAGTCCGCAAGGGATTTTAATTCAGAAATGGCATTGCCCATTGCTATCCCTTGTCCAGCATATTCAATCATCTCCAAGTCATTATCTTCATCGCCGAAGGCAATAATCCGCTCGCGAGGAATCTGATAATAATCAGCAACTCTTTTTAAGCCAACCGCCTTATTCATCCCGGCTCTAATAATCTCAATGACATTCCACGGAGATCCCCAAACCCGTTGGTCGATGACCTCGGCATGGGCATTAGAAAGAAGGGAACGCAGCTCTTTAACATGGTGGTGCTGAGGATGGATGAGCACACATGTGGGGTCTTCTTTTAATAGCTCAACTAAATTGCCATGTTCAAGAGGTCCTTGACCTTCAGTGAAGGTTTTAATAAATACTTCATCATAATGGCGCAAATAAAACTCGTCCAGTACTTCCACCATGATGTTGCTGACATTGAAAGCTTCACATGTTTCAATAACGGCTTTGGCGGTTTTTAAATCCATTGGGTGGTGATACGCTCCAAAGCTACGATCCTTCGGATGGTGAACAAAGGCACCATTAAAATTAACAATCGCCGTATCTAGGTTAAGCTCTTGGTAATACTGGATACTGGCACGGTAAGGACGACCAGTTGAGATAACGACGATGTGGCCAGCGGCCCTTGCTTTGAAAATGGCCTTTTTCGTTCGTTGAGATATTATTTTATTATTCGTTAATAATGTTCCATCTAAGTCTAAAGCAATTAAGTGTTGGTTTGACATAAACGCTCCCTCGTTAATTGTTATCATAGGCATTTCAAAATTAGGTAACAAAATGGTCAGATTCAACAGCCAATCCCGGCTTAAAAATATGCTATAGTAAGTAAGGAAAATGTCATAAATAATCGGACATCAAACATTTGTATAAAGGAGGTTACTCCATGGACCAGCTATTTAACAGCTTCGGCTTTCGACCATTATGGACACCCGAACTATTAATCATGTTAGTAATCATTGGGTTTGTTTATTTTATGGTGGTCACAAAATGGCGACACCGCTTTGCTGAAAGCACACCTGTCTCATTACGAAAAAAAATCTACTTTGTCCTTGGGCTGATTGCCCTCTATTTAGGATGGGGAAGCCCACTCTATATAGCAGGTCACATCATGATTACTTTTCATATGATACAGATGGTTTTTGCTTATTTTGTTGCGGTTCCACTCTTTTTGCTTGGGATTCCAGCATGGTTTTTTAAATCGCTCTTTAACGCGTTAAAAAAGCCAGTCACTAAGCGATTGAGCAAATGGACATTAAATCCAATTGTTGCCTTGTTTCTATTTAATGGTTTATTTTCATTTTATCATGTTCCGATTATGTTTGACACATTAATGAAATCGCCAGTCCTTCATAGTCTGTATCAATTCTTACTCTTGTTTGCTGCCTTTTTAATGTGGTGGCACATGATTGCACCAATTCCGAGTACATCAAAGCTTTCTGACTTACGTAGAATTGGCTATATTTTTGCAAATGGAATTTTAATTACTCCAGCGTGTGCACTCATTATTTTTGCCGGACAACCTTTATACCAAACCTATACGGACCCGACATTCTGGGCACAGGTGATGGCCTACTGTTTACCGGCTGGGACAGAAGCTCCATTGGGCTTATTAACTGGACCAAATTCCTTTGCATTCCTTGAGACTAGAATGGATCAGCAGCTTGCAGGGGCTCTGATGAAAGTTATGCAAGAAATCACGTACGGTTTTACTATTGGCTATGTATTTAAGCAGTGGCTAACAAAAGAGAAACAGCAGGATGGTACATTAACAATTAGTGATGTGTCAACTGTGAAATAGAGGAGTGGTTAGATGAAGCAGTTTTGGATGGCTCTTGGGCTTGGTTTTTTAGTTATACTTGGAGGCTGCAGCTGGTTATATGGAGCGGGAAGCTCTTCCTCAGGACAAGGGGATCTTTCATCTGCAGGTATGGTTGTTCCTGAGTTTGAATTTGTGAATCAACACGGGGAACCTTTTGGAAGTGAGGATTTAGAAGGGACGTATTGGCTAGCAAATATGATATTCACGAGCTGTTCGACTGTTTGCCCAACAATGACACCAAATATGGCAAGATTGCAAGATGCTATGCTTGAAGAAGGTGTTGATATGCAGTTCGTGTCCTTTACAGTTGACCCAGAAAACGACAATCCTGAACTCCTTGCGAAATATGGAGAAAATGTTGGCGCAAATTTTGAGTATTGGAATTTCTTGACGGGTTATCCACAAGAGGAGATCGCTGAGTTCGCACAAGAAGGATTTAAAACGCTTGTGCAAGAGACAGACGACGACATTATTCATAGTACGAGCTTCTTTCTCATCGATGGAGAAGGCAATGTCGTCCGTAAATATGATGGATTGGCGAGTGACCAGACAGAAATTGTTGCTGACTTACTTGATGTCGTTGAGTAGTTCATATGGAAGGATGAAGGAGCACGAAAAGCAGTTTGGTTGACTCCGATTGATTGTGAGCATACACTTGTCCGTATTATAGATAGAGAAGAGGGAGGATGAATCATGAAGCTGGTTTCAAAGCGCTCGTTATGGGCTCTTGCTCTTATTATCGTCGCTGTGCTTGCACTCACGGCATGTGGTGAAGAAGAGCAAGCAGGACCAGAAGGGAATATGACGCTTCTGAATGAGCAGGGACAGGAAGTAGCCCTTACGAATAAAGAGCGAGCAACGATTTTGTTCCATTTTACAGAGGTTGGCTGAGGACATTGTCAAGAGCAGCTAGTTCAGCTGCAAGAGAACCTGTCCTTGCTTGAAGGTGTTGATGCAGATTATTTCGCCATTAGCATTGATTCACCGGAACAGCATAAGGCCTTAAAGGAAGCAGGAGATTTAACATTTTCCTTTCTTTCAGATCCTGATCTTGAAGTGATTGATTATGTAAATATGAAAAATGATCAGATGTCTTATCGCGGCTACAGCATACTTGATAAAGATGGAAACTATGTTTCTCATCAAATCAATGATCTATGGGGAGAGCAAATTGACGTAATGATCAACAACATTAAAGAAGAGCTTGCTGAATAAGCAGCACTAAAAAAGTCGACTCTGGATTGCAGAGTCGACTTTTTTTAGTGCGTCGAGCATGGGCGCAATCTATAGGGTGAGAGTCCCAAGCCGTGAAGGGAGAAGTAACGGTTCGCTTAATGCGAGTGTCCATGGAGACTGAGGACAAAACTGCAAAAGAGGTTAAAATCCGATAGCTACAACAATCATACGGTGTATTTATGGCAGATAGATGGAGGGAAAGTACGCCATGTTGAGCAAACGTAGGAGACACAATTGAAAAATTATTAAGAAATAAAATAAAAATACAGTTGAATTTATTTTTATTCAGTTTTATAATCATAGACAACGTAAAAAAAGATTCGAGAGATAACTGGGGGAGGTACCATGAACGTCGCTATTATCGGAGCAACAGGGTACGGAGGAGCAGAACTGATTCGATTTTTAACACGTCATCCAAATGTAACAAGCATGACGTTTTATTCTTCATCGCAGGAAGGAACCTTGCTTGCACAGACTTATCCACATCTGCAAGCGGTGATTGAAGAGGAGCTGCAAACCATTGATGCAGACATGATTGCGAGTCAAGCAGATGTTGTTTTTCTTGCGACACCTCCAGGAGTGTCGGCAGAATTATCAGGAACACTTAGTGAAAAAGGATTGCAAGTGATCGATTTGTCCGGTGATTTACGATTAAAAGAACAAGAAGTCTATGAATCTTGGTATCAACGAAAGGCCGCACCTGCATCTGTCATTAATCAAGCCGTATATGGACTAGCTGAATGGAACCGGGATTCAATTTCAAAAGCTCAAGTCATTTCAAATCCTGGCTGCTATCCAACGGCGATTTTATTAGGCCTTGGGCCGCTTGTGAATGAAAGGTTAATCGATCCAAAGACAATTATCATTGATGCGAAATCTGGGACGTCAGGAGCTGGACGAAACCCTTCAGCGATTACCCATTTTAGCGAAATGAATGAAAATTTTAAAATATATCAAGTGAACAAACATAAGCACACACCTGAAATTGAGCAAATGCTTAAAAGCTGGAATGAAGACATTTCAACTGTCACTTTTACACCTCATCTTATTCCGATGGTTCGTGGAATTATGGCAACGATGTACGCTCAAGCCGTCAATCCTTTAACCGAAGCGAAGCTTAGAACCCTTTATGAAGAAATGTATCAACA
The DNA here is from genome assembly GCF_000334155.1 of Halalkalibacterium ligniniphilum. Lineage (GTDB taxonomy): Bacteria > Bacillota > Bacilli > Bacillales > Bacillaceae_D > Halalkalibacterium > Halalkalibacterium ligniniphilum. The sequence goes on from NZ_ANNK01000060.1 coordinate 30,195, forward strand.
TTCTCCATTTGTGCGGATTCGACCAGAGGGAGTATTCCCAGCAACAAAAGAAGTATATGGTAGTAATTTTTGTGATATCGGTATCACCTATGATGAACGGACAGGAAGAATCACCGTTGTATCGGTTATCGATAATCTCGTAAAAGGGGCTTCAGGCCAAGCAATTCAAAACTTTAACTTAATGAACGGATGGGATGAAACCCTTGGACTTGAGGGAACACCCCTTTACCCATAATGGAGGAGATCACGTGAAAGCTTTACAAGATGTAAGTGTGAACATAGAGGAAATAAAAGAGGGTCGTGTCACAACACCGAAAGGGTTTAAAGCAACAGGTATCCATACAGGGGTGAAACGGAAACGGAAAGACCTTGGTGCAATTGTATGCGACGTACCAGCAAGTAGTGCAGGTGTGTATACACTCAATAAAATTCAAGCAGCACCACTGAAGGTGACCCAAGAGAGCATTGCGAAGGAAGGAAAGCTCCGTGCACTGATTGTGAATAGTGGAAACGCGAATGCGTGTACAGGCAAAAGAGGACTAGAGGATGCCTATGAGATGCGTCGACTCGGTGCAGAAGTATTTGGGATTCCTGAGCATCAAGTTGCGGTTACTTCCACAGGGGTCATTGGCGAGTTTTTACAAATGGAAAAAATAACAGCTGGAATTCAATCACTTCTCCCAGTCGCTGGGGTTGATGGAGCATCAGCCTTCAATGAAGCGATTATGACGACCGATACGATGGAGAAGCATGCTTGCTACCAAACAACCATCGATGGGGTAAAAGTGACATTAGGTGGAGTTGCCAAAGGGTCTGGCATGATTCACCCGAACATGGCGACGATGCTTTCTTTCGTAACGACTGATGCGAAGATTGAACCAGAGCATTTACAGGCTGCCCTTTCATCGATTACAAACAAAACATTTAATCGAATCACCGTTGACGGAGATACCTCAACAAACGATATGGTTGTCGTTATGGCAAGCGGCCTTGCTGAGCATGAGCCACTTACGCCAGAGCATCCAGACTGGCTCAATTTCTACGCAGCGCTCGAGAAAACGTGTGAGCAGTTAGCGAAAAAAATTGCCCGGGACGGAGAAGGGGCTACAAAGTTAATTGAAGTGCAAGTTCAAGGTGCAGCAACAGACGAAGAAGCTGGAATGGTCGCAAAGAAAATCGTTGGTTCCGATTTAGTTAAATCAGCCGTCTATGGTACGGATGCAAACTGGGGACGGATTATTTGTGCGATTGGCTACAGTGGCTGCACTGTCGATCCTGATACGATTGATATTGCGATTGGACCGATTCAGACTTTAAAGGACAGTCAGCCAATGACGTTTTCTGAAGAAGAAGCAACAGCCTATATGCAACAAAATGAACATGTTATCATTTCAGTCGATCTTCATCTAGGAGATGGCTTCGGAAAAGCATGGGGTTGTGACTTGACATATGATTATGTACGCATTAATGCAGGGTACCGAACGTAAGGAGAGGAGTCGAGCATGAAAGAAAAAATTGTCATTAAATGTGGTGGTAGCATTCTTGATTCACTGTCTGACTCATTTTTTGCAAGCATTCAGCAATTAAAAGAGCAAGGAAAAGAACCGATCGTTGTCCATGGTGGCGGGCCGGCAATTAATGAAATGCTTGAACTCAAAGGGGTTGAAAGTACGTTTGTTAACGGGCTGCGAAAGACGACAAAAGACGTGCTTGATGTGGCTGAAATGGTCTTGTGTGGAAAAGTGAATAAGCAGCTTGTCTCGAAGCTACAGCTTGCGGGGCTACCTACCGTTGGCTTGTCAGGCTGTGACGGTCAGCTTATCACGGTTGAGCCAGTGGACTCAGAAGGTTTAGGCTATGTAGGAGAGCCAACAGCTGTGAATGACAATTTACTTCTTACAATGCTTGAGCAAGGGTATGTTCCGGTCATTGCGCCAATTGGTGTTGGTGATGATGGTGCTCATTATAATATTAATGCAGATAGTGCAGCTGCAGCGATAGCTTCTGCTATTGGAGCGGTTGAGCTTATGTTTGTGACCGATGTGCCAGGCATTTTAAAACAAGGTGAAGTGATTGAAAAGCTAACGACGGCGGATGTTGAACAGCTTATGAAGGATGGAACAATTCATGGGGGAATGATTCCAAAAGTGAAAGCAGCTGTAGCAAGCTTAACCAATGAACTCCATTCTGTATTAATTGTAGACGGTCGTCAGGCTTTTCTAAAAGAAGAAGGAAAATTTACCGGAACCATTATTCAAAAAGATCCCGTCACAACAGAGGCGTTGTAAGGAGGAAGGTAACATTGAGTCATTTATTCCCAACATACGGTAAATGGGACATTGAAATTAAATCTGGAAGTGGAGCATTCGTCGTTGATTCGAACGGAAAAAGCTATTTAGATTTTATTGCAGGGATTGCTGTTTGTAACTTAGGTCACTGCCACCCGAAAGTGATAAATGCAGTAAAGGAACAATTAGACACCCTTTGGCACATTTCTAATTTATCACCAATTCAAGGTCAAGAGGATGTGGCGAAAAAGCTGACAGAAAATCACACAGGTGACTATGTGTTCTTCTGTAACAGTGGGACAGAAGCGAATGAAGCGGCGATTAAGCTCGCAAGGAAAGCAACAGGAAAGCATCACATCATTAGTTTGGTTAATTCGTTTCACGGGCGAACGTTAGGAAGTATGGCGGCAACAGGTCAAGAAAAAATTCATGCTGGCTTCGGACCTATGCTGTCAACCTTTGATTATGTGCCGTTAAATGATATCCACGCACTGCAAGCTGCTGTAAATGAAGAGACAGCTGCCATTGTGGTTGAAGTGATCCAAGGAGAAGGCGGCGTTCATGTCATGGCTCAATCATTCGCAGATGGGCTGCAAGCACTTTGCGAAGAAAAGGGCATCCTGCTCATCATTGATGAAATTCAAACAGGGATTGGGAGAACGGGTAAGGCGTATGCCTATGAACATTACGGCTTGTCACCAGATATCGTCACACTTGCAAAAGGATTAGGGAATGGTTTTCCTGTAGGAGCGATGATTGGGAAAGCTCATCTTAAAGAAAGCTTTTCTGCAGGAAGTCATGGATCGACATTTGGCGGAAACCCATTGGCGATGGCAGCTGCAAAGGTCGTTTTAACCGAAATATTCAACGAGGAATTTCTCGATGAGGTAGCTAAAAAAGGAAAGACCTTTAAGGCAAAGCTTCGTGATACGCTTCTCGATTACTCAATGGTTCAAGAAATACGTGGAATAGGTCTGATGATTGGGATTGAGTGCAATACGGATGTCACTGCCATTGTAAAAGCACTCCGCGATAAAGGGTTGCTTGTTATGAATGCAGGATCGAAAGTGATTCGTCTGCTGCCTCCATTAACGGTTACAAACGAAGAGCTTGAGCAAGCACTACAATTACTCAGTGAAGTATTTCAAGAACTGGAAACAAAACAAACCTTAACGAAATAACCGATAAAGGGATTTTATTTTTCATGGATTTGTATAAAAATACTTGTTGTTCGATAGATATACGGATTTGGAGGGAGACCATTGAAAGCTTATTTAGTTCTAGAGACAGGGGAGCGCTTTGAAGGGGAAATTGAAGGAGAACATCAGGATGTGTATGGAGAAGTTGTGTTCTACACAGGAATGACAGGATACCAAGAGGTCATGAGTGACCCCTCATTTAAAGGACAGCTTGTTGTGTTTACATATCCTTTAATTGGGAATTACGGCATCAATGAGCATGATTTTGAAAGCACAGCCCCTCAAGCAGCTGGGATGATTGTGAGTGAAAGCAGCTCGAAAGGCTATCATTATGAAGCCAGCCAATCTTTAGCAAGCTGCTGCAAAAAAGCGAATATCCCACTACTATCTGGTATCGATACTAGAGCTGTGGTCAAACGAATTCGTGAGCAAGGGGATATGGGTGCGGTTATCACGACGGATCCGGCTAACATCTCATTTGAAAATTGGACGCCAATTGGAGAGCAAGAGTTAGTAAAAGAGGTGGCGACAGCAGAGGTAATGACAACGGGAGAGGACGGACCTCATGTTGTTCTTGTTGACTTTGGTTTTAAGCAGTCAATTTTTGATGCATTGATTGAAAAAGGGTGTAAAGTCACTGTGGTTCCATATCATACGTCATTTGAGGACATTGCCTCACTTAAGCCTGATGGTGTTCTTTTCTCAAATGGTCCTGGAAATCCTAAAAAAATGGAGCCTTTTCTTCCAACCGTTCGAAAGCTGGCGGAAAACTATCCGGCTCTCGGTATTTGTCTCGGTCATCAGCTGTTAGCTCTCGCATTTGGGGCGGACACTGATAAGCTTCGCTTTGGTCATCGTGGGGCAAATCAGCCTGTACTAGATGTTGTGACCAAACGTGTCTACATGACCTCTCAAAATCATAGCTACGTTGTAAAAGAAGAGTCACTTGCAGAAACAGACTTTGATGTTTTATTTAAAAACATTAACGATGGTTCGATTGAGGGGCTGCGTCATAAGCACTTGCCAGTCCAAACAGTGCAGTTTCACCCAGAGGCACATCCAGGACCGAGCGATAGTGAAGTAATCTTTTCTCAGTTTATTGACGAGATTCATAGTAAAGGGAGAGAGAAAGCATATGCCTAAACAGTCAGACATCCAATCCGTTCTCGTCATTGGTTCGGGACCAATTGTTATCGGTCAAGCAGCAGAATTTGATTACGCAGGAACACAAGCGTGTCTTGCTTTAAAAGAAGAAGGAATTAAGGTGATTCTCATTAATAATAATCCGGCAACGGTCATGACCGATGAGGCATGTGCCGATGTCGTTTATTTTGAACCACTAACCGTAAAAAGCATTGAAGGCATTATAAAAAAAGAACAGCCAGATGGGCTTCTTGCCACGTTGGGTGGACAAACTGGTCTAAATTTAGCCATGTCTCTTCACGACGCAGGCATTCTTGAAAAATATAATGTCAAACTTCTTGGAACGCCGATTGATTCGATTAAAAAAGGAGAAGATCGAGAATTATTCCGTGCTTTAATGAACGAGCTAAATGAGCCCGTGCCTGAAAGTGAAATTGTGGAAACCGTGGATGACGCGGTTGCATTTGCGATGCAGGTCGGCTATCCAATTATTGTTCGACCAGCATATACCCTTGGAGGAGCTGGAGGCGGAATTGCTGACAGTGAAGAAGAGCTGCGTAAAATTGTAAAGGGGGGCTTAGCATTAAGCCCGATTCAGCAATGTCTGATTGAAAAAAGCATCGCTGGCTATAAAGAAGTAGAATATGAAGTGATGCGGGATGCGAATGATACGTGCATTACCGTTTGTAACATGGAGAACATTGACCCTGTCGGCATTCATACAGGTGATTCCATTGTCGTTGCTCCATCACAAACATTGACAGATCAAGAGTACCAAATGCTCCGTTCGACCTCTTTAAAAATTATTCGTGCCCTCGGAATCATTGGCGGATGCAACATTCAATTTGCCCTTGATCCACACAGCAAGCAGTACTATTTAATTGAGGTGAATCCTCGTGTGAGTCGCTCATCGGCCCTTGCATCGAAAGCTACTGGCTACCCAATTGCAAGAATGGCTGCAAAGCTAAGCATTGGCTACGCATTACATGAACTTCTTAACCCGGTTACAGGCCATACGTATGCAAGCTTCGAGCCTGCCCTCGATTATGTCGTCGTTAAGTTTCCTCGTTGGCCGTTTGACAAGCTCATTCATGCCGAAAGAAAGTTAGGAACACAAATGAAGGCCACAGGCGAAGTGATGGCGATTGAACGGAAATTAGAAGCAGCTCTTCAAAAGGCGGTGCGCTCTTTAGAAATTAAAGTGAATGGACTTGAGCTTCCAGAACTCACAAGCTGGAAGACAGAGAAGCTTTGGCAGAGCGTCAAAAAAGCTGATGATCGTCGATTTTTTGCGATTCTTGAACTCATGCGCCGTGGGATTACGACGGAGGAACTGCACAAGGAAACGAACATCGATCGTTTTTTCCTTCACTCCTTCCAGCTTTTAATTGAACTGGAGCAGCAGGTGAAGAAGGATTCACTAGAGATGGTTACAGAGGAAGCCCTTATCACTTATAAAAAGTATGGGTTTTCGGATGCGTGGCTTGCAACTGCATGGGATGTAAGCGAAAGTGATGTTCGGGAAAAACGTGCATCGCTTGGGCTTAAGCCTTCGTATAAAATGGTTGATACATGTGCTGCAGAGTTTGAAGCATCAACAGCTTATTACTATTCAAGCTGGGGTGGAGAAAATGATGTTGAGCCATCAAAAGATAAAAAGAAGGTATTAATTATTGGTTCTGGTCCTATACGAATCGGGCAAGGGATTGAATTTGATTATTGCTCGGTTCATGGGGCGAAAAGCCTTCACCGGTTAGGGTATGAAGCAATCATTATGAATAACAACCCTGAAACTGTGAGCACCGATTATGAGACAGCAGACAGACTGTATTTTGAGCCATTGACTGTTGAAGATGTTCTCCATGTCATTGAACTGGAGAAAGTGGATGGCGTCATCGTGCAACTCGGTGGTCAAACCGCCATTTCTTTAACAGAAGGGCTAGAAAAAGCTGGGGTTCTGATTCTTGGAACAAATCAAGCGACGATTGATGATCTTGAAGACCGTGAACGCTTTTATCAGTTCATGCAAAAGGTAGGTGTTCCTCATATTCCTGGCGTGACAGTGGACAGAAAAGAGCAAATCGCACCTAAAGCGAAAGAAATAGGATACCCTGTCTTGTTACGTCCATCCTATGTTATTGGAGGACAGGGAATGTTTATCGCCAGTGATGAAGAGGAATTACATGATTATTTGCATGATGAAAAGGTCTCGATTACATTACCAGTATTAATTGATGCCTACTACCCAGGCGTAGAATTTGAAGTTGATGCCATTACAGATGGTAAGGAGATTTTTATTCCTGGTATGTTCGAACATGTTGAAAAGGCAGGCGTCCATTCCGGAGACAGTACAGCTGTCACCCCACCGTATTCCTTGAGTGAAGAAATTAAACAGCTGGCGGTCAGCTACACTGAAAAAATCGCACAAGGTATGCAGTTTAAAGGGATTTTTAACATCCAGTTTGTCTACGATAATGGTCAGCTTTACGTGATTGAAGTCAACCCGAGAGCTTCACGGACGGTGCCGATCTTTAGTAAAGCTACAGGAACGAATTTAATCGATATAACAATCCAAGTGCTGCTTGGAAAAACATTAAAAGAGCTTCAGATCAAACCGGGCTATGGAGAAGAAACTCCTTATTATACAGTGAAAGCACCTGTATTCTCCTTCCAAAAGCTCTCAGGCTTAGACCCACTGTTAGAAGCGGAAATGAAGTCAACAGGTGAGTTGATTGCCATGAGTGAAAGCTTAGACGAGGCCTTTGCAAAAGCCTTTGCTTGGGGAGAAGAACAGACGCCTGCGTTGTTCCGAAAAACAGGGTCGATTTATTATGATGTTAACGAAGGTGACGCTGATGCCTTTCAAGCACTTGCCGATACTTTAAAAGAGAAAGGCTTCCAGCTTGAAGATTCAAAGAACGTCTCTTTTGAGCAATGGATTCAGCAAGATGATGTGGTGGCCCTTATTACGATTCCGGCACCTGGGCAGAAAACGGGGAAAAGCTGGAGGGAGGAAGCTTTAAAACAGCGTGTTACTGTTATTACAGAAATTTCAACGCTTGCGAAAATGATCGACGGGTTAGAAGGCGTTGGCTCAGAGGTGTATTCTGTTCAAGAGCGTTTAGCTAAAGCCTCTGCCATGCACATTTAAAAAAAGGACGTGAGTTGAACGTGAATGAGGTATCTATCAATCCATCCACACTGAAAGGTCGGGATTTCTTAACCCTTTTAGATTTTACACCAGATGAAGTTCAATATTTATTGAGCAAAGCAGTTGAATTAAAGGCTGCACAAAAGCAAGGAATAGGAAAGCTCGAGCTTGCAGGAAAATCTCTCGGCATGATCTTTGAAAATGCTTCGACGCGAACAAGAGTCTCATTTGAAGTTGGGATGACACAGCTAGGGGGCCACGCCCTCTTTTTAAGCCCTAGAGATTTGCAAATTGGCCGTGGAGAGCCAGTGAAGGATACAGCCAATGTGTTGTCTCGTTACGTAGATGCGATCATGATTCGAACGAATTCTCACGAAACGGTTCAGGAGCTTGCTGAGTATGCAGCCGTTCCTGTTATTAATGCCTTGACGGATGCTTTTCATCCATGTCAGGCCCTTGCTGATCTTTTAACAATCCAAGAGCAAAAAGGTGAGCTACAAGGGAAAAAGCTGGTCTATTTCGGAGACGGCAATAATGTTGCACACTCCTTACTTATCGCAGGTGCAAAAACAGGTATGGATGTAACGGTTGCCTCACCTGTTGGTTATGAGGTTGACCCATCGATTTTTAATCTTGCGGTAGAGGCTGCAAAAGAGACTGGAGCAACGCTGACACTTTCCTCCGATCCAAAAGCGGCTGCAAAGGGTGCTGATGTCATTTATACGGATGTATGGGCAAGCATGGGCTATGAACAGGAACAGCAAGAACGGGAAAAAGCTCTTTTCCCATATCAAGTGAATGACGAGCTTGTAAGCCAAGCAGCATCCGATTTTATTTTCCTTCATTGCCTACCTGCTCATCGAGGAGAAGAAGTGACGGCATCAGTGATAGATGGTACTAGATCATTTGTCTACGACCAAGCTGAAAATCGCCTTCACGTACAAAAGGCTGTACTTGTTTCCTTAATCGGTTCTTAAATATCGCCACGCCCTTCTGGATATCCTAATGATTAAAGGAGGCGAAGGTAGATGGGACAAAATCGTCAGTTTGAACCAGGAATGAAAGCACCAAATAACGGTATGTATGTTGAAATTGGGGAAACAGGCAGTACGGTAAAAAAACCAAAAGCTGTTAAACTGAATGCTGGAGATCCATTCCCAGAAACGTCAAATCACAATCGAAAATGGACACCCAAGCGAAAACCGTAAGAAAAAGCTGACGATCCAACGATCGTCAGCTTTCTTGATCATAGGTAAGCTCGTTGACGCATATGTTACTAGACCATCTTTTATTTGAACAAAACGAGAAAACGGATCATAAGCTGAAAGTTCATTCAGGAAAGATGCTCGATTATACGCTAGCCTTAGTCCGTTTTTACATCTGCTGCATAACGTATAGTGGGGAACGAATGGGGATTTAGAACATTCGTCAAGGGAACCAAGCAAGTAGATGAGAGGCGAAGACATGAGTGTAATCCGACGTTTTTTGTGTTTAGAAGAACAGTGGTGTGTGATTCATTTGCCAGAGCAACCGAGTGGGTTTGCAGTATTGTTGCTTGGCGACGTTAATCATTATGTGGAAAAGAATACATGTTTTTGGGTTCAGCATCCAAGCAGGAGTCAATTTATTCAATATTTGCTGACAAAGGGGTATACCGTATTTACTTCAAATTTTTTTGGCAGGCATTGGGGAAGTGAGAGGGCCACTCGCCTAGCGATCCGACTTTATCATCTTGTTATGAAACGAGAAATTTTAAATAAAAACATTCATCTATTTGCAGAAGGTATGGGTGCACTAGTGGCGATAAAGCTTGCAAACATGATCCCTGAAAAAATACGCTCCGTGATGCTAGTGAATCCGTGTCTTGATTTACGTGCGTATTATGAGCAGGAGGAACAAAATAAATTTTTCTATAAACGCTTTGTGTATGAAATCGCCACCGCTCATAGCATCAGTAAAAAAGAAGTTGGAGAATATATCCGTCACAAGGAAGAGCAGGGATGTGAGTGCCCTTTATTGCCTATCTCTATCCTCCATGAAATGCATGAAAAACGCTATCCACTTCGTCTGCACAGTCGGCCATTTCAGCAAGCGTGTGAAAAAGAAGGGAAACCTGTATCCTTAAGACTTTTATTGCCGGGAAAATCGTTTTCTTATTTTGCAGAACTGGCGTGCCTCTTTTTTCGTGCGTATGAAAAAAAGCTATAAGCCCTCTTCTACTGGGGGAAGAGGGGGTACATAGAGGGAAGTGGAGGAGATTAGCGTGCAAAAGGCAGTTATAACGGGAGCACTTGGATTTATTGGCTTTCATTTATGTGAACATCTTGTCCAAGAAGGAGTTGAAGTAATCGCTATTGACGATACTAGAGGTCCTCATACCCAGGAGGTTTACGAAGAAAAGCAACTACGAATTGGACGCAATGCCCTTTTTACATTTGTTAATCAACGTGTGGAAGACTGCAATTTAACAAAGCTTTTAAAAGGTGCCGATGTTATTTTTCATCTAGCAGCAGCGACAAAATCAGATAGTAAGTGGCCGTACTTACCTGAGGTCATCAAAACAAATGTTCATGTGACAAAAACACTCCTTCATGCATGCGTTCCACCGGCACGCTTCATTTATGCTTCAACTGTTGAAGTGTATGGGGACAGAGTCGGACTGATTACAGAAAGAACGCCAACAAACCCTTCATCATCGTACGGTGTGACAAAGTTAGCAAGTGAAGAAATTGTCAAAAATGAAGCGAGAAAAAAAGGGCTTGATTATATTATTTTACGCTTACCAACCGTGTATGGTCCGTGGCAGCGTGACGATATGACCTATCAACAAATTTTAGTGGGAAAAGAACAAATGACGGAAGATCGGTCTACCCTTGATGTGCTTTATATCGACGATGTGATAGAGGGCTTGCTGCTTGCTGCGAAAACAAAAGCAGTAGGAGAGGTCTTTCATTTAACAACAGGGAAAGAAAACCTTTGGTACAAAGGCAAAAGCTATTTATTAAATAATAAGACATTGACTAAACCTCTTCACAAGGTATCACTTTGTCCCAAAAAAGCAAAAACACAACTAGGATTCGAGGCGAAAATGTCTTTAAGCGAGGGGCTTGAAAAACAACGAGAACATGTGACAAAATGGCAAGAGCGTAAAGACTTGCTCTAGAAAGCGGGGGGAGGATTTGGGTGCTAGACGTGCAGTGTTAGGGCTGTTCATTTTTGCGTTGGTCGCAGTGGTGCTTTTTATGATTTTGAATCAATTGATTGGTTTGAATGAAGGTGTTAGCGTATTACTCGCATTACTGATTGGATTTTTAGTAGAATGGCTTTTTTATCGTAAGAAACAAGGATAAGAATGGGGCTGGGACAAAAGAGTTTTTATTGATGAGAAATCTAAACGTCATGATCGTTGATGCATAGCCTTCGCTTCGGAAATATCCTTCGCTTTCCGCGGGCGGCTGGTGAGCCTCCTCGTGCTTTTTGCACTGTGGGGTCTCACCCTTGCCTTTGATCCCTA
>NZ_ANNK01000061.1 GCF_000334155.1 Halalkalibacterium ligniniphilum
GGTCCTCATACCCAGGAGGTTTACGAAGAAAAGCAACTACGAATTGGACGCAATGCCCTTTTTACATTTGTTAATCAACGTGTGGAAGACTGCAATTTAACAAAGCTTTTAAAAGGTGCCGATGTTATTTTTCATCTAGCAGCAGCGACAAAATCAGATAGTAAGTGGCCGTACTTACCTGAGGTCATCAAAACAAATGTTCATGTGACAAAAACACTCCTTCATGCATGCGTTCCACCGGCACGCTTCATTTATGCTTCAACTGTTGAAGTGTATGGGGACAGAGTCGGACTGATTACAGAAAGAACGCCAACAAACCCTTCATCATCGTACGGTGTGACAAAGTTAGCAAGTGAAGAAATTGTCAAAAATGAAGCGAGAAAAAAAGGGCTTGATTATATTATTTTACGCTTACCAACCGTGTATGGTCCGTGGCAGCGTGACGATATGACCTATCAACAAATTTTAGTGGGAAAAGAACAAATGACGGAAGATCGGTCTACCCTTGATGTGCTTTATATCGACGATGTGATAGAGGGCTTGCTGCTTGCTGCGAAAACAAAAGCAGTAGGAGAGGTCTTTCATTTAACAACAGGGAAAGAAAACCTTTGGTACAAAGGCAAAAGCTATTTATTAAATAATAAGACATTGACTAAACCTCTTCACAAGGTATCACTTTGTCCCAAAAAAGCAAAAACACAACTAGGATTCGAGGCGAAAATGTCTTTAAGCGAGGGGCTTGAAAAACAACGAGAACATGTGACAAAATGGCAAGAGCGTAAAGACTTGCTCTAGAAAGCGGGGGGAGGATTTGGGTGCTAGACGTGCAGTGTTAGGGCTGTTCATTTTTGCGTTGGTCGCAGTGGTGCTTTTTATGATTTTGAATCAATTGATTGGTTTGAATGAAGGTGTTAGCGTATTACTCGCATTACTGATTGGATTTTTAGTAGAATGGCTTTTTTATCGTAAGAAACAAGGATAAGAATGGGGCTGGGACAAAAGAGTTTTTATTGATGAGAAATCTAAACGTCATGATCGTTGATGCATAGCCTTCGCTTCGGAAATATCCTTCGCTTTCCGCGGGCGGCTGGTGAGCCTCCTCGTGCTTTTTGCACTGTGGGGTCTCACCCTTGCCTTTGATCCCTACGTATTTTTCCGCCGCTAAGGTTATGCATTGTTCGCATTTTCAATCATACACGTTCGTTATGTCTCAGCCTCTTTTCACGAAGAAGAAAGGTAAAACTTTTAAAGCTCTCTAGCGACAGGCTCAAGCGGCTTACAATGTCTTCAACTCCTCCTACGAAAACAAAAAAGCTTGCTAGTCGAAGCTTCCTGTGCATTTCTTTCTGTGAAAACGGGGTGCTTACAGGATGATAAAGGAGGAAGTGTGTCGCTCACACCGCCTTCATTAAAATGGTGCACAGCAAGCTCGGGGGACCCGTTTTCATCTGTGTGGAAGAGAGAGCCGCTCCTGCTGGTTTCTGTTATACCCTGCTTTTGAAAAACGAGTTCTCAAAAAATTGTAAATCAGGGTATTTGTCAATCGCTGTACGCATTTGAAAATCATTTTCAAATAATACAACGATCCGGCCATCACGATCAGTTACTAGGTTACGTTGCATTCGTTTAAACGTCTCCATCGCTTCACCCTCTCCATCAACCCAGCGGGCAAAAGAGAAGGGGAGTCTTTCAAGTTGAATGTCCACATGATACTCATGCTTTAAGCGATATTCAAGAACTTCGAATTGCAGAACCCCAACTACACCAACAATTTGCTGTTCTGTATGGCGATTGTAGGTTTTAAATAACTGAATAGCACCTTCCTCGGTTAGTTGCTGCAGGCCCTTCTCGAAAGATTTATGCTTTAGCGCTTCCTTGACCGTAATGACAGAAAAGTGCTCAGGTGAAAAGTGTGGCATCTCATCAAACTCAAAATTGGCTCCTTCTACGAGTGTATCCCCAATCCGAAACGTACCTGGGTCGAATAAGCCAATAATATCGCCAGCATAAGCTTCTTCGATAATTTCACGGCTTTGAGCAAGGAACTGAGTTGGCTGATTCAGCTTTAACGATTTTCCAGTTCGCACATGATTCACGTTCATGCCTCTTTTGAACGTACCAGATGTGATGCGGAGAAAGGCTACCCGGTCTCGGTGAGCAGGATTCATATTTGCTTGAATTTTAAAAACAAAGCCTGAGAAATGTTTATATTCTAACGGATCAATAACACCATTGCTGCTTTCTCTTGGTGTTGGATACGGAGAAAGCTTTAAAAAATGGTTTAAAAATGTTTGTACTCCAAAGCTTGAAACAGCACTCCCAAAGAAAATCGGTGTTAAATGCCCCTCTTTAATTTGCTTTTCATCAAACTCATCACCTGCAACGTCAAGCAGTTCAATTTCTTCTCGAAATTGAGCAACAAGCCCAGCATCTCCAATGACTTCATCAATTTTAGGATCATCTGGACCAATGACCGAAATGACATCAATGTCCTTTGGATTATTTGGGTTATAGAGCTCGAGACGTTTCTCTTTTCGATCATACACGCCGGCAAAGGATTGGCCCATACCAATTGGCCAGTTTACTGGATAGGAGCGAATACCGAGCAGTTCTTCTAGCTCTTCCATCAGCTCAAAAGGATCTCGGCCTTGGCGATCGAGCTTATTCATGAAGGTGAAAATCGGAATTCCCCGCATTTTACACACTTTGAACAGCTTCTTCGTTTGCGCCTCAACCCCTTTTGCAGCATCAATTAGCATTGTTGCTGAATCTGCAGCCGTTAAGGTCCGGTACGTATCCTCACTGAAATCCTCATGCCCGGGTGTATCGAGAATGTTAACATGATAGCCGTCGTATTGAAATTCTAACACGGAGCTTGTGACAGAAATCCCTCTTTGCTTTTCGATTTCCATCCAGTCACTCATTGCATGCTTGCTATTTTTACGTCCTTTGACGGTACCTGCTTCACGAATGGCTCCTCCAAACAAAAGAAGCTTTTCGGTTAGTGTTGTTTTACCTGCATCTGGGTGGGAGATAATGGCAAATGTCCGGCGTGTCGTTACTTCACTTTCATAAGTAGTCATAGAATATCCTCGCTTTTTTCCTCATTCTTCTCGTATGTTTTTTCTTTACGCAGATCTTGTTTATTATATCAAGCCCAATCATTTGTTTCATCTTTTTCTCATATTAAGGTTACAGAATGATTACAAAACCGATCGAAAAGGATGAAACATTCATGAGTAGGCTCTTCCTACATAGTATGGAAACAAAGGACTAAAATTCCACTATCTTCACTGAAAATAAAGGAGTTTTCTTTAAAATAGCGAACATAGAAACAAGCCTTAGGCACAGGTCTTAAGACTTGTTATGAAAATTTTACAAAAAGATGTCGAAAAATCCTTTATACTAGTAGAGAATGGCATCACAACAAGGGAGTGTCTCAACATGATGTTAAGATTGATGAGCGTTCTCTTGCTGTTGTTCTTTCTCATTGGCTGTTCAGATTCTTCATCGAACCCTTCTTTGAAATCCGTTGGATTGTTAGTAGAAAATACAATCGATGATCAAGGTTGGAATAGTAAAGGTTATCAAGGTTTATTAAATATTCATGCGAATCTGAACGTCGATGTGTTCCTTGAAGAAGGAATCGATAACGAGAGCAAAGCAAGAGCTGCAATTGAAAAATTCGTTAAAGAAGATGTAAATTTAATTTTTGGGCATGGGCATGTGTTTGCCTCCTATTTTTCTGAACTTGGTAGCGATTTTCCAGATGTCCATTTTGTTAGCTTTAATGGTGACGTGACAGGGGATAATGTGACAAGTCTTCAGTTTGATGGATATGCAATGGGCTATTTTGGAGGAATGGTAGCAGGAGAAATGAGCCAAACGAATAAAGTTGGCGTGATTGCTGCGTTCCCGTGGCAACCAGAGGTTCAAGGCTTTGTAGATGGAGCGTCATATCTTGATAAAGCTATCGCCTATGTAGAATATGTGGGGGATTGGTCCGATGTGGACAAAGCGATGCACTTGCATGATAAGCTAAAAGCAAAAGGGGTAGATGTGTTTTATCCAGCAGGCGATGGCTATCATATTCAAGTAATCGAGGAAATAAAGCGTGATGGTGATTTTGCGATAGGCTATGTAGGGGATCAATCAGATTTAGGTGAAGCGACGGTGCTAACGAGTACGGTACAACATGTAGATAGCCTTTATGAATTAGTCGCCGAGCGATTCCAAAATGGTGAGCTTGAAGCAGGAAATCTATCTTATGATTTTAAAGATGGTGTTATTTCATTAGGTGCTTTTAGTACTGTTGTTCCTGAAACCGTTCAGGAGCAAGTAGAAGGTGCCATTGCCACGTATGTAGGGACCGATCGACTGCCCCATCAAACTGAATAACCTCTATCTTGCGTGAAAGCATCTTTACGTAGTATGTTAGACAAGAAGGACGTTTGAAGAGGTGATGAACATGACTGATCCAAGTCAAAACATGAAATTTATGCAAATTGCCATGAAGCATTTGCCAGAAGGTAAGAAATTTTTAGATGAAAAAGGGATTGAGCTAAGCATAGAGGATATGCAGCCAATGCTAGAGCTCCTTCTTAATGTGATGAAGGAAGCATATGAGTTAGGAAAGCAAGAAGCGACAAAGGAAGAATAAAGGAAACAGGGAAGGCTCTCAGCTTGTAAAGAATGAGGCCTTTTTCTGTTTTAAAGTGATGGAGCTTGTGTGCAGAAAAGAAGGAGCGTTTACACTCATAAAGGCACGATTGACGTAGTTAAAAATTGGAAGGGCCAAGCATTGTTTATCATTTACTGAAGGAGCTTGCCAATGAGGGAGACCGGCAACTTTGTAGTCTTGTGTTTTGGACGTGCGCACAATGAGGAAGGGGAACATAGTATGCTAGAAGTACTGAGCAAAGGAGTTGTATCGATGAGCTATCTACCCTATCAGCAGTACGATTGGCACCGCGAATTTCATGACAACGAGCGTTTTTCACCTGTGCTTCCTTTTTTAGCAGGGCTTGCAGTAAGTCCGTTTCTTTTTGGTGGCTACGGTGGTGGATATGGCCCAAGTTACGGACCTTATTACGGTTTTGGTTATGGGATGCAGTACGGTCCGAACTATGGCCAATTCTATGGTCCGCAAATCGGTCCAGGTTATGGATCCCCGTATCGACCATATTAACGCACGAGCAACACTGCTCGATTATCGATAAAATGTCAAAAAACTTCTCGTTTTTCACGAGAAGTTTTTTGACATGCTAAGACAAACTAGAAATTACTTCCCTTTATTTGCTGTGAAAAAGCTTTGTACCATTTTGAAGTAAGGAATCAGTTTCTGGAGCGTTGGACCGAGAGATTCAGCTAGCCTCATCATGTGCTCCATTTGCTCGTACGTAAAAGGAATCTCACTGTTCGAAGAATGGTTAGCTGCTTGCTCCTCATGCTCTAGCTCTTTTGGGGGTGTTTCGATTTTTTCCTCCTGTCTCGGCATCGGGCGGCCAAACATTAAATCGTTAAAAAAATCACTCGGCCGCTCTGGGGTAGGTCTCATTTCAGTTTCTTGTTCAGACATTCTCGTTAACCCTCCTAACACTATGCAATTGTTCATTTATAAAAAGAAATGACTTGGGGAGGCTTAAATTAGGTGTTAAAACCCTCCTAGTTGTCATTGTTAGTGTATGAAGCTCATTAGCATGGCGTGTAATATGTGACAAGCCTGTTTCTTTGTTTGCATATGGACAGAACAACGGAAATAAGCTAAAATTAGGAGCAGGTACTAATAATAACTCGTAAATAAATGGATACGAAATAGAATGCCGCATTACGAAAGGGGAAACTTCGATGGCTCAAGCAGGTATTTTAGGGATCGCTAGCTATGTGGGCGAGCATATTGTCACCAATGCAGATTTTGAGAAAACATTAGATACTTCTGATGAATGGATTCGTACACGAACAGGAATTGAAGAAAGACGTTTCGCAGCAGATGATATGAATACTTCTGATATGGCTTATGAAGCAGCGAAAGAGGCAATTGCTGAATCAGGAATCGCCGCAGAAGAGATCGACTTAATCCTTGTTGCAACCGTCACGCCTGATATGCCGTTTCCTTCCGTATCGACATTGATTCAAGAGCGTTTAGGTGCAAAGAAAGCTGCAGCAATGGACATTAGTGCTGCATGTGCTGGATTCATCTATGGTCTTGCAACGGGTCAGCAATTTATTGAAACGGGAGCCTATAAATATATTTTAGTCGTTGGTGTAGAGAAGCTTTCTAAAATTACGAACATGGAAGATCGAAATACAGCAGTCTTGTTTGGGGATGGCGCCGGTGCTGCAATCATGGGGCCAGTTTCTGAAGGAAGAGGGATTCTTGCCTTTGACCTTGGAGCAGATGGATCTGGCGCAATGCACATTAATCAGCAAGGAAAATACCTAGAAATGAATGGTCGTGAAGTATTTAAATTTGCGGTACGGCAAATGGGAGAATCTGCCCTTAAAGTTTTAGATAAGGCTGGTTTAACAAAAGAGGATGTCGATTTTCTTGTGCCTCATCAAGCAAATATACGAATTATGGAGGCGTCAAGAGAGCGTCTGGAGCTTCCTGTTGAGAAGATGTCAAAACGAATCCACAAGTACGGGAACACTTCTTCAGCATCCATTCCAATGGCTATGGTAGATGATTTGAAAGATGGTAAAATAAAGGATGGAGATTTGTTGGTCCTTGTAGGTTTCGGGGGCGGACTTGTCTGGGGTTCAGTAGCTCTACGTTGGGGCCGATAAAACGTAAAAGAATCTGGAAAGCAAAGGAATTAGGGTGAAAAGGAGAGAACAGAATGCAAAGACGTGTAGTAGTTACAGGGATTGGAGCCGTTACACCGCTTGGATCGAGTGTAGCAAAAACGTGGGAAAGGGCAATTGCTGGTGAATCGGGTGTCGGCCCGTTGACAAGGCTTGATGCCTCTCAATTCCCAATGAAGGTGGCAGCTGAGGTAACGGATTTTGACCCAGAGGCTTTTATGGATAAAAAGGATGCACGGAAAATGGATCGCTTCACACAATTTGCTGTGGCAGCTGCTTTAATGGCCTTAGAGGACGCAAAATTTGAAATTACAGAAGAAAATGCGACACGTGTTGGGGTCTGGATTGGTTCAGGAATTGGTGGAATGGAGACGTATGAACAGCAGTTTCGGACATTTTTAGAGAAAGGGTACCGTCGTGTGAGTCCTTTCTTTGTCCCAATGATGATTCCAGATATGGCTTCTGGCCAAGTATCCATAGTAACAGGGGCTAAGGGGATCAACTCTTGTTCAGTAACCGCTTGTGCATCTGGCGCAAATTCCATCGGTGATGCGTTTAAAGTAATCCAGCGCGGGGATGCTGACGTGATGATCACAGGTGGAGCGGAAGCACCAATAACAAGCATGGCTGTCGCTGGCTTTTGTTCGGCAAAAGCTGTCACAACGAACGAAGATCCAAAAACAGCGTCCAAACCTTTTGATGCAAATCGGGATGGGTTTGTCATGGGTGAAGGTGCGGGAATTTTAATTTTAGAATCTCTAGAATCAGCTCAAAAGCGCGGTGCAAAAATTTATGCGGAAATCGCTGGATATGGAGCAACAGGAGATGCCTATCATTTGACACAACCTGCCCCTGAAGGAGAAGGCGGTGCTCGCTCAATGGCTCAAGCGATTAAAGATGCGGGATTGAAACCAGATGACATTGACTATATGAATGCACACGGTACAAGTACCCCGTATAACGATAAATTTGAGACAATGGCTGCCAAAACGGTTTTCGGTGATCATGCGAGAAAATTAGCAATAAGCTCGACAAAGTCAATGACAGGACACTTGTTAGGTGCGGCTGGAGCCGTTGAAGCAATCTTTTGTGTGAAGGCGATTGAAGAAAGCATTTTACCGCCTACAATTAATTATGAAACACCAGATCCTGAGTGTGATTTGGACTATGTTCCAAACAAAGCCCGAAAACAAGAGGTACGGGCAGCACTTAGCAATTCATTAGGCTTTGGTGGGCATAATGCAACCCTTGTGTTTAAAAAAAACGCAGAATAAAACAAGAAGGGGCTGGGACATAACGAACGTGTATGATTGAACATGCGAACGATGCACAACCTTCGCAGAGGAAATAGACGTAGACTCTTGCGGGATCAAAGGAAAGGGTGAGACCCCACAGTGCAAAAAGCACGAGGAGGCTCACCAGCCGCCCGCGGAAAGCGAAGGATATTTCCGAAGCGAATGCTAGGCAGCAACGTCATGACGTTCGGATTTCTCATCAATAAAAACTCTTTTGTCCGAGCCCCTTTTCAATGAAAGAGCGATAGGATAAAAAACAAACGGAAGCATTAATGTCCCTCTTCATAAGGGGCGTCATCAATATGATCATGGGCAGACATTATCATTTCCGTGTTTTCTTGGTCAGGATTAAAAAATGCTGAGATGGCTTGACGGTTTTTTTCAAAATCAAGCTCCAGCACTTGCCCAGCATGGGAATAGGTACGATCTACATAACCATTTTCAATCGGAATTCGCAGCGTTTCAATTTCTTCAACTGGGTTTAACAAAAAATCACGACCTAAGCTAATGACTTTTCCTGTTGTAATATTTGTATCAATATAAGGTTCGATTTGGCCAATCAGTCGAGGTACTCGCGTTAAGCCTGAAAGAGAAAGTAATTCATCTTTCAATAAGCTAAGCATTTCTTGTTGGCGAGCAACACGTCCAAAGTCGTTGTTGCTATCACTTCGAAAGCGAACATAGTTTAGAGCCTGCTGTCCATCTAACGTCTGAACGCCAGGTTGAAAGTCAATGTAGGTGTTGGACGATTGATAGTACATCCGATTTTTTATGTCTAGTTCTATTCCATTTGGTGCAATGGCATCAACGAGACTGACAAAACCATCAAAATTGACCATGGCATAATAATGGACGTCAAGGTCAAAATTTTCTTTGATTGTTTGTCGGAGCAATTCAGGCCCCCCAAAGAAGAAGGCTGCATTGATTTTATTGTCTTGGTAACCAGGAATGGATACGTAGGAGTCACGCATGATGGAGGCAAGCTTTGCTGTTCCGTCTTTTGGTGAATATTGTGCGACCATGATTGTATCCGTTCGGGCAGGTTCATTTTCCTCTGTATCAACTCCGATTAATAACACATTTAACGTTTCTTCATTTTCAGGCTTATCTGGAGTGAATTGGAGTTCTTGCGAAGGGTCCAAGCTTCCTTCATTTGCGTTGTCAGTCGCTTCAAGCTTGC
>NZ_ANNK01000062.1 GCF_000334155.1 Halalkalibacterium ligniniphilum
GGCAGCAACGTCATGACGTTCGGATTTCTCATCAATAAAAACTCTTTTGTCCGAGCCCCTTTTCAATGAAAGAGCGATAGGATAAAAAACAAACGGAAGCATTAATGTCCCTCTTCATAAGGGGCGTCATCAATATGATCATGGGCAGACATTATCATTTCCGTGTTTTCTTGGTCAGGATTAAAAAATGCTGAGATGGCTTGACGGTTTTTTTCAAAATCAAGCTCCAGCACTTGCCCAGCATGGGAATAGGTACGATCTACATAACCATTTTCAATCGGAATTCGCAGCGTTTCAATTTCTTCAACTGGGTTTAACAAAAAATCACGACCTAAGCTAATGACTTTTCCTGTTGTAATATTTGTATCAATATAAGGTTCGATTTGGCCAATCAGTCGAGGTACTCGCGTTAAGCCTGAAAGAGAAAGTAATTCATCTTTCAATAAGCTAAGCATTTCTTGTTGGCGAGCAACACGTCCAAAGTCGTTGTTGCTATCACTTCGAAAGCGAACATAGTTTAGAGCCTGCTGTCCATCTAACGTCTGAACGCCAGGTTGAAAGTCAATGTAGGTGTTGGACGATTGATAGTACATCCGATTTTTTATGTCTAGTTCTATTCCATTTGGTGCAATGGCATCAACGAGACTGACAAAACCATCAAAATTGACCATGGCATAATAATGGACGTCAAGGTCAAAATTTTCTTTGATTGTTTGTCGGAGCAATTCAGGCCCCCCAAAGAAGAAGGCTGCATTGATTTTATTGTCTTGGTAACCAGGAATGGATACGTAGGAGTCACGCATGATGGAGGCAAGCTTTGCTGTTCCGTCTTTTGGTGAATATTGTGCGACCATGATTGTATCCGTTCGGGCAGGTTCATTTTCCTCTGTATCAACTCCGATTAATAACACATTTAACGTTTCTTCATTTTCAGGCTTATCTGGAGTGAATTGGAGTTCTTGCGAAGGGTCCAAGCTTCCTTCATTTGCGTTGTCAGTCGCTTCAAGCTTGCTCATTGATTCTGAGCGGCCTGTTTCATATTGAATGGCGCCATAAGCAACAGAGAAAATGAACAATGAAGCAAATATGCTAAGGATAATATATCGTTTTTTTATGCGCTTTTTTTTCGCTTTTTTTTGTTTTCGTTCCATTCTTGAATTCATCCCAGATTAACCTCCTCAACCTAGCCATTCTAATTATATCAGAAATAATCCGTTTTTTTCTGCATGAAACGTGATTTTTCGTCATATGGACATGTTTTTTTTAAAAGATAACGTGATGAATAAATGCGAAATCATTGAGCAAAACTAGAAAATGACATAAATATTTACAAGCTATTCATTTGATTTGTTGTTACTATTATGGGTTTACTGGAATAACTTCATGAAACATAATTTTGGTAAGGCTGAAGGTAAATAAAGTAAATAGAAAGTTTCTATTTAAACTGTTTTGAAGTAAAACTTGTAAATAGTGGAGGCGGACTATCTGAAGATTGATGGAAGAATCTATGTAATGAACCATTTCCCTTTAGCTATGACTTAAAACAAAAAGGCTGTGGTCCCGTTGATGAGACGTTAGCCTTTTTGCTTTTTATGTATCACCCAATTAATCGCTTCTTCCTTTGTTTGAATCATCTTCTCTAGCATCGCACATTCAACGGATAGGAGCATTTCGCTAAAAATGGGGCCCGGTTCGAAGCCGAGCAATTTTAAATCCTCGCCGGTCAAGAGAGGGACAAGGTTGTTCCTTTTTTTTACATAGCTTTCAATTAATGCAGCATGTTGTTCAAATGGTTTTGCTGCAAAAAATTGCAAGCTTTCTTCTTTGAACAGTCTACATAGCGAGTGAAGCTCTCCGTAGGAAAGGTTTCTTTCGTGCTTAAAATAGTCTTTTAAACGACTAACTTCGGTCAAAAATCTTTTTTGCTGATGTGTAAAGGCAAGCTTTTGCAGTGAGCTTTCCCACGCCTCCTCTGTATATCCGATCACAGCTAGGCAGGAAAACCAGTCTAAATCTTTAGAAAGAATCGGCCGTTTCTCCAACCAGTTTTTTAAATGAGCCTCATTGTTAACAGTGAAGGGAAAACCAATAAGTGTCTTCCAAATTTTTAATGCATCTAACATTTGAAACGATGGAACGACATGTGGTTCAGAGCAAATGAGCTGTAGCTCATTGGCAAGGCGTTCATTGGACAACAATTTCACCAGTTCGCACGCTTCTTGGGCTAATTTCCAGGTTGCTGCTTCAATTTTATACATAAGTCTTGTGGCAAAGCGGACCGCACGAAAAATGCGGGTAGGATCGTCAATAAAGCTTAAATGGTGGAGAACACGAATCTGTTTTTTTTCAAGGTCTGCTTTGCCATGAAAATAATCGATTAATTGACCAAATGAAGAAGGGTTTAATTGTATGGCCATCGTATTAATCGTAAAATCACGTCTTGCCAAATCAGCCCGTAGATTTGATTTCTCAACGGTTGGTAAAGCTGCTGGAGCTTTATAAGATTCTGTTCGAGCGGAAACAAGATCAATTTTTTGGCCTTTTGCTGTTATCCATGTAGCTGTACCAAAGGAAGGATGAAACGTAACTTTACCACCAAACAGCATCTGCAATTCTTTGGCAAAAGCGGTGCCGTCCCCCTCAACGACAACATCAATATCCTCGTTTGGACGTCCTAGTAATAGATCGCGTACGATTCCGCCAACTAAAAAAACGTTCAATTTTTGTGCATCTCCCCTTTGACCTAAAATTTGCAGCAAGGCAAAAAGGCTTGGAGAAAGTGCTTTTTTTAATAACGGAGCATATGTAGTCATATCAAAACTCCTTTTGTGCATGTGAAAATGCAAGATAGTAATGCAATCCATTTCCTTTAGATAAATTCCTTCAGCTTGCTCTATCTAAATCGACCAAGCCTTTTATCATTCCATTTTAACAAAAAGAAGCCGAAAAAAAACCTAACGAGTATGAAGTCGCTAGGCTTTTATGATTCCATTCTACAAATGAGCTTCAATGAGTAGCCCTTTCACAGGTAAGGGGTGTTGTTCATACGCAGAAAGAGGTGAAGTTTTTGTCAAACGAACCTTCATAAATGAGCGATATTTCTTCAACACCATTTTTTTAAATGCACCAATTTGTTTTAAATTTGCAGCTTGTGCATGAGATAAATAGTGTACAAACCGATCCACATCTAATTCTAAAAAGCCTTCATTTGTTTCTAAAATACCAAGCTCCGATAGCTGCTTTGAGAAAGACTGATAAACCGTTCGTATATCCTCAAAATAGCTCGTGCCGGCTATTCTGTCAAAGGGGAGAAGAGCAAAGATGGCTTCATTGTATTTCTGGATAAGATCGAATGTGTGTTTGAACAGCTCATATTCTTTGGTAGATAATGCTTGAGCTGCTTCATGATGTTCATTGTCTTTTTCATTTAGCGTCTTGGGTTCTGATTTTAAGTTTTGTAGTTTTTCATAGTAATGCTCATAAGATAGAAGAAAATTATCAGACGGTAAGGAGGTAGCATTTTTAGAAATGGAGATTGCTTCGCTTTTTTCAACTGGATTGAAGCCTTGAAAAGCGCTTGATCTTGTGACTTGATCAACGACCATTCTATCTGTGCGAAGAGAAGAAATTCTTGAGATTCTACTCATCTTGCCACCACCTTTAGCGTTTGATGTGCTTGCTTATATATGTATCATATTCCCCAATGTAAGGAATGTTAAGCACATTTATCTTTGAAAATTTTTATAAGAAAAAGAAAGAGGCTGGGATAAAAGTTTTTATAGATGAGAAATCCGAACGTCATGATCGTTGCTGCATGCAATCGCTTCGGAAATATCCTTCGCTTTTTGCGGGTAGCTGGTGAGCCTCCTTGTGGGGTCTCACCCTTGGTCCCAGCCTCCTCTATTCGATTATTTCGCAAAGATATGGTTACCAATCACAATCGTTTGCTGTCGCGTTGCAACATAATTACTCGTTGCTTTTTGGGGGTTATAAAAGAAAAGCGATCCTGCACCCTGCCCACGGAAACGCAAAGCCTCCTCAACAGCTCGATGTGATTCTGCGTCTGCGGGTTTGTTAATTTCACCGTTTTTTACAGGAGAAAATGCGTAATAACCTGAATTCTTTTCATAAATGACTTCACGAACACTATTTGGAAACTTGTCACTGTCCACACGATTGAGCACAACTGTTGCTACTGCCACTTTTCCTGCATAGGGTTCACCTTTGGCTTCAGCGTGCACAAGACGGGCGAGTAAGTCCCGTTCTGACGCTGTTACGGCTGCGGGAATCGTTAACCGCTCACGAGCATATAGGACATTTGATGTCTTTTGATTCATTCGTTTAATCGCTTCAACAGGGACCCCATATTGCTTACTTAGGTTGTAAAGAGATTCTCCTGGAGAAACTGTATGCTGTCTTGTGCTGGCCTCAGCAATGTTATTGACAGAAATTAAAGTAAGAGTGATTCCTAAACAAATTGCTAGAATCCATTTGTACATAATTAACTTCCTTTCTATAATGTTCTCTCTATCAAACTAGCAAATGTTTGCATTGAAATCTTTAACTAAAATTTCCCAAATGAATTGATAGAGTCGTCCAAGAGGTTGTGGCTGCAAGGACGAACAGCGATTTTTACAATCGTGTAACGAAATATGAAGAATTCTATAAAAAACTGCATATTTTCTATTGGTAAGCTGACGATTAATCCTATAAAAGCGTTGGTATAAAAGGGTTAAATTGATTTTTGAAAGAATGGAGATATGAATAGTTATGCAAGAATTACCATGTTCATAGGTGAAAAAAATGTGCTAGAGTGATTTGTGTAAGGCAACTTCATCACGAAAAATCAAGGAGGATACAACATGAAGAAATTAGTTGTTACGACTTTATTAGCCGGAGCAATGCTTAGTGGGTTTGCTGGACAAGCAGATGCGGCACAGCCTCTTCAAGTACAAACAAAGGTTATTCAAGTTCAGGACGTGAACCAACTGAACCAATTGTTACAGCAATTCAGCCAAGCTCAAGTTCAATATAAAAATGGTCAGATTTTTGTTCAAATGCCAGGTCTACAGCCTAAGGCAGGACAACCGAAAGTAGACCAACCAAAGCAACAAACGCCAGTTCAGGCACCTAAGCAAAATAATCCTGCTCCACAACAGCCGAAAGCTGAACAGCCAGCTCAGCCTGCGAAAGCTGAACAAGCAGTTCAAGGCTTAACACAAGATGAGCAAAAAATGGTCGATCTAGTGAATCAGGAACGTCAAAAGCAAGGTCTTGCACCATTAAAAGTGGATTTAGAGCTTACGAAGGTTGCACGTATTAAAGCAAAGGATATGATTGATAAAAACTACTTTGATCACAACTCGCCAACGTATGGTTCACCATTTGACATGATGAATCAATTTGGAATTAAGTACAATACGGCTGGGGAAAACCTTGCTGGAAACCAAACGGTAGAAGCAGCACATCAAGGATTGATGAATTCCCAAGGACACCGTGCCAACATTTTAAATTCAAGCTTTAAAGAAGTAGGTATTGGAGTAGTGGAAGGCGGTCCTTACGGTAAAATGTTCGTTCAACTGTTCAAAGGCTAATAGAATGAATGAGAAGACCTCTCTAATTGGAGAGGTCTTCTTTAAAGCTAAGTAAGTAGAAAATGAGACAGATGAGGGAGGGCGTGTCCGATTGTATGTTTAAATTTTACGCAGTTTTACTTCATCCACTTGATGATGCTTTCCTTTATGTAAAATTAAATCAGCTCGATGACGTGTTGGACGGATGTTTTTTTCTAAGTTGACTTTATTAATGGTTGTCCAAATATCTTTGGCAAACGCATAGGCTTCATCATCTGATAAGTGACGAAACTGGTGAAAATAGGATTGTGGTTGCTGAAAGGCTGTATTTCGTAAAACTTTAAACCGCTCGATATACCAATTCATGATATCTTCTTCTTGGGCATCGACATAAATTGAAAAATCAAAAAAGTCAGAAACAAAAACATCAGGTATTAGGCCGTCTTTTTTACCTACTTGCAGCACATTGATTCCTTCGACAATAACAATATCAGGCTGATTGATCCTTTGAACCTGGTTGGAAAGAACATCGTAGGTTAAGTGCGAATAAACAGGCACTTCTACTTCGGGAACACCCGCCTTAATATCGGCTAAAAATTGAATCAGCTTATGGATATCGTAGCTTTCCGGAAAGCCTTTTCTCTTCATCAAACCACGTTCTTCAAGGAACGCATTTGGATACAAAAATCCGTCTGTCGTTACAAGGTCTACACTTGGATGTGCAGGCCAATGGGAGAGCAACATCTGTATAAGCCGAGCTGTCGTACTTTTTCCAACTGAGACACTTCCAGCAATACCAA
The DNA here is from genome assembly GCF_000334155.1 of Halalkalibacterium ligniniphilum. Classification (GTDB taxonomy): domain Bacteria; phylum Bacillota; class Bacilli; order Bacillales; family Bacillaceae_D; genus Halalkalibacterium; species Halalkalibacterium ligniniphilum. Next base: position 6,374 of record NZ_ANNK01000062.1, read on the forward strand.
TCACAAACGGAATTTTTTCTGTTTTTTTATTGAAAAAGAGATGGGTTTTTTGATGAAGCTGTTGGAAAGCGCTTGCATGCATATGTAAAAGCTGAGCGAGTGGAACATAGACTTCGGCAACCTCTGATAAGGAGATTTGTTCATTCACACCTTGAATATCTTTTAAGTCTTTATCGGTTATTGAAAAAGAGGGGAATTCTTTTAATGAAGCCCATTCCTTTCGCGAAAAGGTGGTGTATGGAAAAAAGTTTTGTGTGTCGATCATGAATGATGCTCCTTTAAATAGACTGGGAACTACTAGGCTCTATTTTACATGAATAAGTGAACGAAAACATCCGTTATTTTAATATAGACAAAAACGGAAGGAGAGTATTGGCGGATTTATATTTTCTTTCGGATCACAAAAGTGCAAGATTATCTTTCATGTTCATGTAGAAGCTCACCTAGTATAATAGGGAGGATGAATCGCAAGACAGAAAGAAGTTGGAAACGATGAAACTGATTATTGCAGAAAAACCAGATCAAGGGAAGAAATTGGCAGAGCCCTTTCCACATCAGAAAAAACAAGGATTTATAGAAATCAAGCCGTGTCCTACTTTCCCTATGGGGGCATATGTCACATGGGCGGTAGGTCATCTTTGTGAATTGAAACCGCCGGAGCATTACGATCCGAAGTGGAAGCGATGGAGCCTTCAAACCCTTCCGATGATCCCCGAACGGTTTGAACATCAGGTACAGCGTGGAAAAGGGAAACAGTTTCAAGTGATAAAATCACTCGTGCAAAATCAAAAGGTATCAGAAATCATTATGGCCGGTGATGCTGGTCGTGAGGGAGAGCTTATCGTCCGCTTAATTTTATCGCTTTGTCGCTCCACAAAACCGCAAAAACGATTGTGGATCTCTTCTTTGACAAAAGAAGCGGTGAAACGAGGCTTCCAACAGATGAAAACAGAAGAGGAAACACGCCCCCTTTACTATGAAGCGCTAAGTCGATCTTGCGCAGATTGGCTTGTTGGCTTGAACGCCTCTCGAGCATATACCTTGCTGTTGAAGGAACAAGGCATTCATGATTTATTTTCAACAGGACGTGTTCAAACACCTACGCTCTCCTTAATTGTTCAGCGAGAAAAAGAAATTATTAACTTTAAGTCAAAGCCATTTTGGGAAGTGAATGCTACGTTTAAGATGCAAGGACAAACCTACGTGGGTACATGGCATAAAAAAGGGGAGACTCGCATCCTTGAGAAAAAAATGGCTGAGGCAATCTCTCAGTTTTGCCTTGGGAAAAAAGCGAAGATTACGAGCGTAGAAGAAAAAAAGGAAGTGCAGAAGCCTCCCTATTTGTTTAATTTGTCTAGTTTGCAAGCGACTGCAAATAAACGTTATACGTTCTCACCGAAAAAAACGCTTGATTTAGCGCAAAAGCTCTATGTTAAAGGGTATCTTTCATACCCAAGAACGGATTCGAGTTTTATAACAAAGGAGGAAGCACGCGCCTTTCCACAAATTCTAAAGGCTCTTTCTACGTTTGATGCCTATAAAAAGTATTTTCCGCTTCCAATTAAAACCATTAGTAACGACAGGCGCTATGTCAATCCGGCGAAAGTGACCGACCATCACGCAATTATTCCAACCGAACAGCTACCGAAGCTTGAGTCATTGTCAAAAGAGGAAAAAGCCATTTACGATCTTGTCGTGCTCCAGGTAATCGCTGCCCATTTTCCATCTGCGATTGCCAAGCACACAACGATTGAAACGGAGGTGGACGAGCGTGCAACCTTTGTGACAAAGGGGAAGCAGATGCTTGAACGGGGCTGGCGGCACGTCTTATTTCCAGACGAGCAAAAAGATCAAAATATGGAGGTGCCTCATGTGGAGAAGGGCTGGAATGGTGACGTTCTTACGACTGAAGTTCGTGAGGGAAAAACGAAACCGCCGCACCGTTTCACTGAGGGACAATTAATAACGTTAATGAAAACGGCTGGGAAATACCTTGAAGATGAAGCATTGGAAAAGGTGTTAATGCAAACGGAAGGACTTGGAACAGAGGCAACAAGAGCAGGGATTATTTCAATTTTAAAAGACCGTGGCTATATTCAAGTGACGAAAAATCAGGTGTACGCTACAGAAAAAGGACAATTGCTGATCGAGGCGTTAGGGGACAGTGTTTTAACGTCGCCAGAAATGACGGCAAAATGGGAACAACGTCTTTTAGAAATCGGTCGAGGAGAGGCTGACCCGAAACGGTTTATGGAGCAAGTCAAAAAGCTGTCTCAGCATTTAATTGAAGAAGCTTATGAGCGATCGAAAGCATGGGATTTTTCTTCATTTGATACATCGTCTATCCAACGCCAAACGAAACGTAAGAGCAAAGGGGGAGCTATCGTTGGTACGTGCAAGAGCTGTGGTGGCAGCCTTTTGGATCGAGGAGCGTTTTACGGATGTGCGGAGTATCGAAAAAAAGGCTGTACCTTTACGATATCAAAAATGATTCTCGGTAAAAAAATTTCGCAAGCCAATGTGAAGCGTCTTTTGATAGAAGGAAAAACCAATGTCATAAAAGGCTTTAAAAAAGGAGAGAAAACATTTCAAGCTGCTCTTGCTTGGGATGAGAAGAAGGGTGGACTTACGTTTCTTTTTGAAGATAAAAAGGATACGAGCACATAGAAAAAAGGGATGGACATTTGTCTGTCCTTTTTATTTTTAATCACTACTTCTTCCTGTAATAAAAGAGCATGCCTTTTCCGCAACGATTTGTTATTTATGTTTCATTGCTAGCCCTGTCACGAACCTATTTTTACACATACATTACAACAGGAGTAGAGGCATGAAGGGGTGTGTAGATGGGAACGGTGCGAACCGATAAATGGCTTACATGGTATTTAACACATTTGCGAAAGGCAACCTTTTTAGGACAGAGATATGAATTGCAACGTAAATATTTGATCCTACCATTAAAAAAAATCTTTCGGCACCCCCAAACGGATCAGCTTCATCAACAGCTGCTTATGCAGGGCTTGTTTTATCCTGAT
>NZ_ANNK01000063.1 GCF_000334155.1 Halalkalibacterium ligniniphilum
ATACCTTGAAGATGAAGCATTGGAAAAGGTGTTAATGCAAACGGAAGGACTTGGAACAGAGGCAACAAGAGCAGGGATTATTTCAATTTTAAAAGACCGTGGCTATATTCAAGTGACGAAAAATCAGGTGTACGCTACAGAAAAAGGACAATTGCTGATCGAGGCGTTAGGGGACAGTGTTTTAACGTCGCCAGAAATGACGGCAAAATGGGAACAACGTCTTTTAGAAATCGGTCGAGGAGAGGCTGACCCGAAACGGTTTATGGAGCAAGTCAAAAAGCTGTCTCAGCATTTAATTGAAGAAGCTTATGAGCGATCGAAAGCATGGGATTTTTCTTCATTTGATACATCGTCTATCCAACGCCAAACGAAACGTAAGAGCAAAGGGGGAGCTATCGTTGGTACGTGCAAGAGCTGTGGTGGCAGCCTTTTGGATCGAGGAGCGTTTTACGGATGTGCGGAGTATCGAAAAAAAGGCTGTACCTTTACGATATCAAAAATGATTCTCGGTAAAAAAATTTCGCAAGCCAATGTGAAGCGTCTTTTGATAGAAGGAAAAACCAATGTCATAAAAGGCTTTAAAAAAGGAGAGAAAACATTTCAAGCTGCTCTTGCTTGGGATGAGAAGAAGGGTGGACTTACGTTTCTTTTTGAAGATAAAAAGGATACGAGCACATAGAAAAAAGGGATGGACATTTGTCTGTCCTTTTTATTTTTAATCACTACTTCTTCCTGTAATAAAAGAGCATGCCTTTTCCGCAACGATTTGTTATTTATGTTTCATTGCTAGCCCTGTCACGAACCTATTTTTACACATACATTACAACAGGAGTAGAGGCATGAAGGGGTGTGTAGATGGGAACGGTGCGAACCGATAAATGGCTTACATGGTATTTAACACATTTGCGAAAGGCAACCTTTTTAGGACAGAGATATGAATTGCAACGTAAATATTTGATCCTACCATTAAAAAAAATCTTTCGGCACCCCCAAACGGATCAGCTTCATCAACAGCTGCTTATGCAGGGCTTGTTTTATCCTGATGAGGATATCTCGTTTGAATATCAAGCTTTAGTGGACAAACAAGTGTGGCATGTTGTCCAACGTCAGTATACAGTCTTAAAAGAGAAATGGGAGGGCCCCGATATTCCCATTTATGTATTTCCAGTGACTAAAAAAAATCCTTTGATATGGAAACAGCTTGGTGGGAAGATGGGGGTTAGCTTTGCTGATAAAATCCTACTTTTTGTCCATGGTGATTTGGAAGAAGAGCAAATTCAAGCGCTAGTTACCCACGAGTACCATCACTCCTGTCGGATCGTAAAGACAAATGAGCGGGAAGAAACAATGTCTTTACTTGAATCAATCGTCATGGAAGGGCTAGCAGAGAAGGCTGTCTATGAAGAGATAGGCTCACAGGCCCTTGCATCATGGACCGCATATTATCCAAGTGAACAAATCGATCGGCTTTGGCAGATCGTAAGAAATAATCTAACCTTAAAAGGACGTGAAGCCCATCACATTTTTCTTTATGGCGATGGCCGACGTATTCCCCAATGGACAGGGTATTTCTTAGGCTATCAGCTTATTGACTCAGTGGTGAAAAAGGATAAGAATTTAACGACAACTTTGATGCTGCCGCTATCAGCAAAGAAACTTCTTGAAAAGTCAAGCTTTAAATCTCGTTAAAGGCTGTAGAGAGCATGGGGGTAAGAAACAAACACGACTCTAACGGCAGGGGGGTTGCCATTGTTTTTCCCGAAAAACGTCGATGGAAAGATGAAGGAGGCTGTAAACAGATGTTGAATAAATTAACCGTGGAATAAATTGGGTTATTTCTGCCTATACTGAAGGATACATTCGAAAACAGAGTAAGGAGGCTTAAGAATGGTTCATATTCGTGATGTATGGGTAAATTGGTTTGAAGGAGAAGAGAACGGCTACAACGTTTGTGATTTTTTTGAATGGAGAAGCGATGATCGAATCGAGGTTTTAGATCAGGCGATTGTCGTTCGTGTAAGCACCCAGCTGTTTCACTATATTGAAAATCAAATGGCAGAGCTACCTGAAGCACTATTAAAGGCTGTACATCAGCAAAGCTACTTACGGAAAAATATGTCCAGAATCCAGCTCGATTATTGTTTTATTGCCTCAAATGGTGAAGGAATTATTGCCGTTGATACAATGGGGTATAAGACACCGATTCGAAAAAGTCGATTAACACCAAGGCAAGAGCAAATCGTTTATGAGCTTTTAGAAAATAATGAGCTAGAGGTGTTTGATACAGAAAAAGAAGTTGTGCAAAAGGAATACCATATTCTTTCTCCAAGTCCTGAGGAGATGAATGGGTTAACTCGAAAAGAACGACAGCTTAAACAGCTTCTTTTTATGGCTCTTGATCAGCTTTATACAACAGGAAATTCAGCCGAAATTCGTTATTGGTATACGGAATGGAAACCACATAACTATGATAGCATTCAATTAATGGAGCGTCATGAGGCGTGGGATAGACTATATCAGGAAATAAAGCATGGTTGGTCACAGCGTCATTACCAGTTGTGTGAAAGCATGATTAAAGGACAAGCATTCTTTGAGAAGCTTTGGGAACTAGAGCACGGTGAAAGTGTAAAATAGAGGAACAAACATTGTGGAGGACTGACGAATGTTTACATAGCTTCATTTACAATGGCTGAAACTTTCCTTATAATAAGATAGGTAGAAAAAGTTGTGGGGAGGGAAGCTGAAATGGAGACAATGGACACTTTTGCCCATGGTGTTATGCAAGTCTTAACGGTTATTTTATTCGTTGGAACGATTGGTTTTTCACTTCTTGTAGGGAGATATTGGAAGAAAACAAACGGATATTAAAAT
>NZ_ANNK01000064.1 GCF_000334155.1 Halalkalibacterium ligniniphilum
AACGTCGATGGAAAGATGAAGGAGGCTGTAAACAGATGTTGAATAAATTAACCGTGGAATAAATTGGGTTATTTCTGCCTATACTGAAGGATACATTCGAAAACAGAGTAAGGAGGCTTAAGAATGGTTCATATTCGTGATGTATGGGTAAATTGGTTTGAAGGAGAAGAGAACGGCTACAACGTTTGTGATTTTTTTGAATGGAGAAGCGATGATCGAATCGAGGTTTTAGATCAGGCGATTGTCGTTCGTGTAAGCACCCAGCTGTTTCACTATATTGAAAATCAAATGGCAGAGCTACCTGAAGCACTATTAAAGGCTGTACATCAGCAAAGCTACTTACGGAAAAATATGTCCAGAATCCAGCTCGATTATTGTTTTATTGCCTCAAATGGTGAAGGAATTATTGCCGTTGATACAATGGGGTATAAGACACCGATTCGAAAAAGTCGATTAACACCAAGGCAAGAGCAAATCGTTTATGAGCTTTTAGAAAATAATGAGCTAGAGGTGTTTGATACAGAAAAAGAAGTTGTGCAAAAGGAATACCATATTCTTTCTCCAAGTCCTGAGGAGATGAATGGGTTAACTCGAAAAGAACGACAGCTTAAACAGCTTCTTTTTATGGCTCTTGATCAGCTTTATACAACAGGAAATTCAGCCGAAATTCGTTATTGGTATACGGAATGGAAACCACATAACTATGATAGCATTCAATTAATGGAGCGTCATGAGGCGTGGGATAGACTATATCAGGAAATAAAGCATGGTTGGTCACAGCGTCATTACCAGTTGTGTGAAAGCATGATTAAAGGACAAGCATTCTTTGAGAAGCTTTGGGAACTAGAGCACGGTGAAAGTGTAAAATAGAGGAACAAACATTGTGGAGGACTGACGAATGTTTACATAGCTTCATTTACAATGGCTGAAACTTTCCTTATAATAAGATAGGTAGAAAAAGTTGTGGGGAGGGAAGCTGAAATGGAGACAATGGACACTTTTGCCCATGGTGTTATGCAAGTCTTAACGGTTATTTTATTCGTTGGAACGATTGGTTTTTCACTTCTTGTAGGGAGATATTGGAAGAAAACAAACGGATATTAAAATTAGGCAACGGATGACATGCTCGTCATCCGTTGTTTTCGTTTAGTGAGGTTTAGTAGCTATAAGACAAATGAGTGGGATCGTAACCTTCTTGAATGATATACGAACTATACAGCGGAATGTCATTACCCCTTCATTCATGGAAGGGCAACGGCGCTTTATGATCGTTTTTTACGGTTTAAGCCCATGGCACGTTCTGCTTTTTCAAGTGTCCGAATGGCGGTACGGTTCGCTTGTTCCGCTCCTTTATCAAGAATGAAATCGAGCTCATCTGACTCAAATAACTCCTTATACCGTTGTTGAATCGGACGTAATGTCTCAACGACAACATCAGCTAAATCAGACTTGAAGTCCCCATAGCCCTTTCCTTGATAACGCTCCTCAAGTTCTACAATGGATGTCCCGGAACAAAGCGAAAAAATCGTTAAAAGATTTGATATGGCAGGTTTTGCTTCTCTGTCAAAACGAATCTCACCATCAGAATCTGTTACGGCGCTTTTAATTTTTTTCACAATTACCTTTTCATCATCTAGCATGGAGATATAGCTTTTTGGATTCGGGTTCGATTTACTCATTTTTTTCGACGGATCATTGAGTGACATAATACGAGCACCGATTTTTGGAATTTTCACTTCAGGAATTGTAAAAATATCGTTGTATTTATGATTGAAGCGCTCAGCGAGATCACGCGTTAGTTCAAGATGCTGTTTTTGGTCTTCGCCAACTGGAACAATATCGGTATTATAAAGCAAAATATCTGCTGCCATTAGCGGAGGATATGTAAGAAGGGACGCAGATACGGCTTCCTTTCCAGCCGATTTATCTTTAAACTGTGTCATCCGTTCAAGTTCGCCGATATAAGCAACACATTGCATGATCCATCCAAGCTGCGCATGAGCTGGGACTTCCGACTGGATAAAAAGAGTTGACTTTGTTGGATCAATCCCTACTGCCAAATAAAGGGCCGCCAAACTACGAATGTTTTCTCGCAGCTTAAGGCGATCCTGTGGCACCGTAATTGCATGCTGGTCTACGATACAAAAATAACAGTGATAATCATCTTGCATGTCGACAAAGTGTTTCATTGCACCTAAGTAATTTCCAAGTGTCAGTGTACCACTTGGTTGAATGCCAGAAAAAACCGTTTTCATTTATTGCACATCCTTTCACATTCCACGCGTTATCCTCTTTTGTTCAACCACATTTTGCCTTTGGTCAAACATATGTATACATCATCTTATCGAAAAGTGTGGGAAACGTAAACAAGAAACAAACCGTTCTCGTACGGCCACTTCGTCATTCGGATAAAGATGATTCCTTTTGTCGGTCAATCATCTCTCTGTGCTGCTTGTTGACGTCGCTCCCGAAGTCGAAAGAGCCAAAGGACGAGATTCACAGCAACAATCAAAAAGAAAAGAAGATCGTAACGTGTGCCTGAATAATAGGAATAAAGAACAAATACCCCTAATAGTAATAGGGCAAAAAGTTGGTATAGCTGAAGTTTTGACACTTACTAACCTCCGTTTCGTATGATTTGGTTCCAATGGACATACCCTTACATTATAACAAGTTTCAAGAGGAAAGGGGGGAGTGATGATAAACCGTCAAGCTTTCTATTTTAGCCTTCTGATTCTCGTTCTTTGTAGTGCTGGTTTTTCCTTTCATCAATCGGAACATGTCTTTAAACAGATCGATCAAATGGCTATCGCAGCAACGAAGATAGGTTCTCAGGTAGGGGATAAAGCGATCCCTTTCTTGCTCAATACACCTAGTGGAAAAGCTGTCGAATTGCAATCATTTCAGGGAAAGCCAGTGATTCTACATTTTTTTGCAACATGGTGTCCACCTTGTCAAGAAGAAATGCCTTTGATTGTTGAACTTGATAAAAAAATTCGCAAACAGGGTGGAATGTTTCTTGCGATTAATATGACAAGTCAGGAACAAAGTATAAAGGATGTAGCCATGTTTCTCCGTCAATTTCATGCCCAATTTGACCCATTATTGGATGAAGAGGGTAAGGTCATGAACGATTATCAAATCATCGGTATTCCCACAACGATTGTCATTGATGAGAAAGGTGTGATTCAGAAGCGAATAAATGGTGTACTTACCAAAGAACAGCTTTCTAACTTAGAGCAGCTTTTTTAAATCAGGGAGCTTTCGAAAGTACTTGTCTAAAAAAGACTTCTATTGCACCAATTGCCAAATTGAAATTACGTAGTCTCTTGGCGACAAAAACGGAAACAGCTTCAGGCAAGGATGTTGTAGCAGCGATCAAAAAGCTTCCAACAAAGGTAGAGCCGAGCCCAGTAATCACGGCGATTTCCTCACCATAAATGGAGAAGACGGCTCTGCCCCAATAATCACCAGTGCGGCAACGAGAAAGCCGATTACAGCATGTTTAAGTGAAATCGATGATCGCACTGTCGTGGCTGCTGGTTAAAACGGTCAACATCCTACATAGACGAATCTTTGATCAAAAAAATGAAAGAGTTACATTGAACTCTTTCATTATACGCTTTGTTGCCAGCGGTCTTCGTTTTGAACATTGTTGATTAATTGGTCAAGCTTTGCAAGAAGCTGAATCGCTTTTTCATCCGAGATCGTTTTGTAATGGTGATCTCCGTTTGGTTCCTCGTCTGCTTCATCTGCAAGGGCTACAACCTTTTGTAAAGGGCTTAGTTCAAGCTCTCCTTCTGGAAGATAAGAGTCTGTATGAAGTAAAATCGCTAAGGCTATCTCCTTTGCACGCTTTGGATGTTCACCAAGTCGAATAAGAAGCTTATGGGCACGTTCTGCGCCCTTAATGGCGTGAATGTCATTTTCTTTATATAATTCAAAATCCCAATTTCCGTTTGAATACCATGTGTAGTGACCGATATCATGCAAAAATGCCGCTTTGCAAGCTAGGTCGGGATCGACTCCGTGAATGCGCGCGAGCCGAAAAGCATGGTAAGCACATGAAATGGCATGAGCCATTCCTGAACGTTTCACATATTTTTGTGTGATTGGGTGTTTAAATAACTCAACGAACGAAACACGTCGCATAAATGTATCCCTCCTCTTAGAGTGCAAAATGGAAATTTACTGGAATGAAATTTGAATGTATTTTTTCTATTATAGAGAAAAAAAGGTTCAAGTGCAATGGATAAAAGGGTAAGCGATAAGAAGTGGGTATGAAAGAGAAGGTATTTTTGCTATAATCAGGCTATGATTGATTCAAAAGGGGTGTGGAATGGGGACAACACATGTTTTTTCAAAACGAGAAGAAATTGCGAATGCTATTACTCACGGTATCGGTGTATTACTAAGTATTGCTGCTCTTGCCTTACTTGTTGTTTATGCAAGTCTTTATGGGGATGTTTGGCATATTGTGAGCTTTTCCATCTATGGTGCGACGATGTTAATCCTTTATTTTTCGTCCACGATGCTCCATAGTCTGCCGAAAGGAAAGGTTAAAGATCTTTTTGAAATTTTTGACCATGCGGCCATTTATCTTTTTATCGCAGGTTCTTATACACCCGTTCTATTTATTGTTGTGCAAGGGACACTTGGTTGGACACTTTTTGGTATTGTTTGGGGTTTAGCGACAATCGGGATTATCTTTAAAGTCTTTTTTGTCAAACGGTTCCTGTTTATGTCGACACTTTTCTACATTCTGATGGGCTGGCTGGCGATTTTCGCCATTCGACCAATTATTGAGGTATTGCCGCCTGCTGGTATTGCTTTCTTAATTGCAGGAGGCATCTGTTATACGGTGGGAACAATTTTTTATGTATGGCGTGGTTTTCCATTCCATCATGCAGTTTGGCATTTGTTTGTGCTAGCAGGTAGCGTTCTTCATTTCTTTCTTGTATTTTTCTACATTCTACCCTTATAATACAAAACGCCCGTTTGACAACTAGTCATCGGGTGTTTTTGCTTCTGCTATGATGAGAACAGATTCGGAAAAAACTTTTTCCATCGTTCACTTACTCTTTTTTCAATGTCTAGGCTTGTTTTAACTGTTGTTCAGGAGCTGTCCGTAAACGTTCATATCTTTATAGGAAGATTTGTTGTTTTAAGGTATATTTTGGTAGGAGGATCATCATGTATGTAACTGTAAAGGAATTATCAGAATATTTAGGGCTGTCAGTTGACTATTTGCAAGAGCAAATCCGTTTAGGACATATTAAAGCAATCCATGACGGAGAAAAATTTTTAGTTAATAAAAAACAGTTTGAGTGGCATAAAGAAAAGCTTGAGGAGCGAAGAAAAGAAGTAGTAGCCCTTTTAGAGGAACCGATGCCTGAAGACTGGGATGCAAAAGATGAGGACTGACTTGAAATTTTGACAAAAATTTGATTGAAGGCTGTGATATGCCTATGAAAATGATGTTCATAACGCTTATACTTGGAACCATCAGCCTATTTATATTACCAAATGGACAAGCTGAGGAAACTGTTGGAGATGGAAGGTTTGTACAATTTCACAGTGCCAAAGAACATGGTTATTATGAACGGGAACTTCCTGAACAATTGGCACGGTTTACCTATGATTCAGGTTACAGCTTTTCATACCTAGAGGATGGAGTGCGAGGTTTATATAACAGGAAACTCGGCTGGAGGTGTACGTTTTCAATCTTTGCATGATTATTTACATTCCACAACGTTAAATCGTATGGTGATCCACATCAAGACCATGGAATCAAGACTTTACAGCGAGTTGGTTAGACGCTGGTATTTATATAAACTACGGTAAAGAAGAAATCGAAGCGCAAATTCGAGCACTAAACGAAGAAGGCATTAATGAATTTCTTTTGTGGAATGGGGGAAGTCGTTATACACAAGGCGTCAATTACAAGCAATAAAAAAGCGAACTCAGTTAAAGTCTCGCCCATACATTTGATAAGGGCCTGACGATGAGTTCGCTTTTTACTTATGATTTGCCTCCAATTTGACGCCATCCTTTTTTAACCTGATCGGATTGATTGTAAAAATAGTCTTTTTGCTTGCGACCAAAAAGCGTTTTAGCAAATGTGCTTGTAATCACACCTATAAATGCTGTAATTCCAATGATAAAAACACCAAGAAGAATAAAATCGGTGATAAAGAGCGTCATAGGCCTCATCCTTTCGATAGTAAAGGGGCGGAGCATATTACGGGATGAGGAAGCGAAGAAGCCCTTTTGCTCACACCGCCTTGATTTAAATGGTGCTCACAGCTACTGAGCAGCTTGTCATTCATTTTGGGAAGAATAACCACTTGTCAACTTTATTTTACAATGGGAAGGAATATTTTGAAAGGGGTTTCAACTATTTACGGTATAATGATTAGAAAAAAGGGGCTGGGACATAACGAACGTGTATGCTTGAAAATGCGAACAATGCACAATCTTAGCGGAGTATATTTCCGAAGCGAATGCTATGCATCAACGATCATGACGTTCGCATTTCTCATCAATAAAAACTCTTTTGTCCCAGTCCCATGGTTTTATAGAGAAAAGATGAGCGTTTGGGCAAGATAATAGCATGATGAAGACAGAGGTCAGGCGAGAGCATAGCAACGGGCCTAACGACGACTGAAGGAATGCCACCAAAGTTTAGGTATTGTTAAAAAAAGAATATAATAGGTAGAAACAATAATTGATGGAGGTTAGATACCGTGAATTGGTATGAAAAATTAAATCAGTACTTTCCGGTTGAAGAAATGAAGTCAAGGAAACACATGGAAATGCTATTAAAAGAAAAATCGGATATTTATCATAAAGACGAAAGTGAAAATCATGTTATGATGTATGTAGAGACAGATGATTTTATCTTCGTTGATTATTTGTTTGTATCAAAGGCAGCAAGAAGTCAAGGGCTTGGTAAGCAACTGCTTGAACGGTTAAAAAAGAAGCAAAAGCCGATTATCTTAGAGGTCGAGCCGCTTGATTATGAAGATACCGATACGAAAAAGCGGCTACGATTTTATCATCGTGAAGGATTTAAACACGCTGAATCAATCGGATATCGTCGACGTTCTCTCGCAACAAACGAAGTCAATGAACTGGAAATTTATTACTGGTCGCCGACAGATGAATCGGAGGAAAGCATTTATGAAAAAATGAAGCATACGTATGAAAACATTCATACGTATAAAGATAAAGAGCTTTATGGTGCTTCCTACGAAACGGTCGATCAAGTCTTAACCTACAACCAACCAAAAAAACAACCACAAATTTAACCTGTTGTGAGGGAAGAGCTAATGAACGTAAGGTGGTGTTTTTCTTGAAAGGAAAAGACAAAATGAAAAAGAAGAGAAAGAGAGAAGTTTTAAAAGAGCTATTAAAGAAAAATTTAAGAAATTGGAAAAAAGCTCCTAAGCGAGGTCCAGCGACCCAATCTACAAGAAAATCCTCCAACTACCCTGGCACAAAAGTGTGCTAGGTTTTTTTATGGAGGTAAAAATCGTTAAATTGTGTCAAAAATGTGACGGGAGCAGAAGTTTTTTGTGATTTGTAACTAAAGATACAAAAATGTTTAGAAAGTCAGTATCAAAATGGTTTATTATAAGAACAGAAGGGTATAAATAATATAGTTTCTTATTTATTATCTTGTTTAACTTTTGTTCAATCTATGTCGTATCACACGAAAAACATCTATGCAAAACTTATACAATAAGGTATAATGTTGATTAGTGCTAAACTTATATGTATATATGTTCGCATAGATTTAATTTCTAAAGGAGGGTGTTTCGTACGATGGTTACTCTTTTGACATCACCAAGTTGTACTTCTTGCCGCAAAGCAAAGGCTTGGCTTGAAGAACATGATATCCCTTTTGAAGAACGCAACATCTTTGCATCACCTCTTTCTGTAGAAGAGGTAAAGGAAGTTGTTAGAATGACTGAAGATGGAACGGATGAAATTATTTCAACTCGTTCAAAGGTATTTCAGGAACTTAATGTTGAATTAGAAACATTACCTCTACAAACCTTATTCAAAATTATTAGTGAGAATCCTGGTTTGCTTCGTCGTCCAATTATTTTCGATGAAAAGCGTTTGCAAGTTGGATACAACGATGCAGAAATTCGTCGCTTTTTACCTAGAAAAGTACGTACGTTCCATTTACAAGAAGCACAGCGCCTTGTCAATTAATCAAAAAACCCATGTCGTTTACGAGTGACATGGGTTTTTTTCTTTGAAAAAGAATAAGAAAGGATTTATTCAATGATGCTCTAGGCGCTAGAGATTAAAGGTTGTTTCAACTCCTCCTGCGAAAACAAAAAACGTTTTCTAGTCTGAGTCTCCAGCGCTTTTCTTTATTCTCTAGAGGATCGAAAGGATTTGGTTATCCAACCAGATAAGAGCACGAACGTAATAACAAGTATTTGAAAGAAGAATGCTAGCATTGGTTGTTGACTAAAGAGTGGTGCAAACATTAATTCATGCGTGATCATTCGAGCTGCGGTGAAAGCGAGAATACCCGCACCGATATAAATGACAAGCGGGTAATGATCAAACAGCTTAAGAATTAGTTTACTTCCCCAAATAATAATCGAAACTGATACGAATAGACCAATGATGACAAGAATTATATTTCCATGTGCGGCTCCTGCTACTGCAATGACATTATCAAAGCCCATCACAAAGTCTGCAATGACAATCGTTTTTATCGCTGTCCATAGGTTTGTAGGGCTAGTGATTGTTTGATTTTTTTCTTGTTCGATTAATAAATGATAGGCGATGTAAATAAGTAGAGCTCCAGCAATTCCTAATAGAAAAGGAATAGCCAGCAGCTTAACTGTTATAAGTGTTAATCCGATACGTATGATGAGGGCTAAACCAATCCCAATTATCATCGCTTTATTTCGTTGGTGGGCGGGTAAATGACGGCAGGCCAACGCAACAACGATTGCATTATCACCACCTAGGATGATATCAACACCGATTATCGTAAAGAGTGAAAGAAGAAAGTCCCATTCAATCAACAGACACCATTCCTTTGAAACAAAATAAAAATACTCATTCCTCTTGACAAAGCATATAATGATGAGTGAGAATAAGAAATTACAATTACTCATTAGCTTGTCTCTTACTATTTGTATACATTTCATAACATTTCAGAACGATTTATTATAAAAAGGTTCATCTTTTTCTTTAAAAAAAGATTCGTACTTTCAATGTAAGAGTGCTAATTTTCTAAAAAAATCCTAAAAACTCAGCTTTTTTAATTTCCATTTTGCAATGATTTATCATAAAATATAAGTAACAAAAAGAACAAGCTTTTTACTTTTTGTTTCATAAGATGTATGAGACACTATAAGTGTGGGTAATAGTAATCAACCATCTATTTTGGGGAAGAGTAAGTCCTTCCGCCATGATGAAAATCGATAGGAGGGAGAGCGAAGATGGAAATAGAACGTGTAAATGATTCAACAATTAAGTTTTTTATTACTTATAATGATATAGAAGACCGTGGTTTTGATCGGGATGAAATTTGGTACAATCGCGAGCGCGGTGAAGAGCTTTTCTTTGAGATGATGAGTGAAGTGAATGATCGCGAGGAATTTGAGATTGAAGGACCACTGTGGATTCAAGTCCATGCGCTCGAGAAAGGACTTGAGATTGTCGTCACGCGCGGGCAAATTTCTGATGGAAATGTCAAACTTGAAATCCCTGTAACACAAGATAAAGAGGATGCTGTTCTACATGATGGGACAGAAGTATTTGATGGTGATTTAAAAAGTCATCCTGAACATTTTGAGTCAAACGAATTAGAGATTATGATCGGGTTTGACGATTTTGAAGATATGATTGCTTTAAGTCATAACTTTTTCGTCGATGACTTAGATAATGAGCTTTACCATTTTGAAGGTAAATATTTTCTTCACGTCGTGTTTAGTGACGAATCATATAATGAAGATGAGCAGGATGATATGCTTAGCCAAATGCTAGAATACGGATTCGAATCAGACCTAACGATTTATCGTGTAAAAGAATATGGAAAAACAATTATGCAAGGAAATGCCTTAGCGACCATCCGGAAGCATTTTCCCCAACGATAAAGAGTCGGTTTCATGATGAAACCGACTTTCTCTTTGGATTTTATTAAATCAGAAGCAATTTCGCATAATGATTAAATGATTCGGTAATGAAAAAATATTGAAATGCTCATGATCGATAACCGTCAATCGTCATAGCGGTAACCAAGGAATTAAGCAATGAACTGACATTCAGAGGGCGTAATTAACATAAGCATAGGAGACAACGAACCATGAAAAACCGTTTAAATGTACTTGTTTTCATTTCAATTATTTTAACATTACTCTATGTGACTAGAGGCTACTGGCAAGGCTGGGTTGTCGGAGCATTTAGTGCGCTTTTTACGGTTTCGGTCGTATTCATCGCGATTTTGATCTTCTTTGAAAATCGGCATCCAACAAAAACATTAACTTGGTTGATTGTGCTAGCGGTCTTTCCAGTTGTCGGTTTTATTTTTTATTTGATGTTTGGCCAAAACCGCCGCAAAAATAAATCCTTTATGAATAAAGCAATTCTTGATGAACAGGCCTTTGAAAAGATTGAAGGACAAAGGCAATTGAATGAAGAACAGCTTCAAAAAATGGGGGGGCATCAGCAGTTGCTTTTTCGCCTCGCTCACAAACTTGGTAAAAATCCGATCTCCTTTGCAACAGAAACAAAGGTTCTGACTGACGGAAAAGAAACCTTTACCCACATACTTCAAGCCTTAAAAATGGCAAAGCATCATATTCACTTAGAATATTACATTGTTCGGCATGATGAAATTGGAAATAAAATCAAAGATATTTTAATTGAGCGAGCGCAAAATGGTGTGGAGGTTCGGTTTCTTTATGATGCGGTAGGAAGCTGGAGGTTATCAAAGGCTTACATTCAAGAGCTTCGTCGTGCAGGTGTTGAAATCGTCGCTTTTTCACCTGTTCGTCTTCCATTTCTTACCGATACGATCAACTATCGAAACCATCGCAAAATAATCGTGATCGATGGTCATGTAGCGTTTGTCGGTGGCTTGAACATTGGTGATGAGTACCTTGGTAAAAACTCTTACTTTGGGAATTGGCGCGATACTCATTTATACGTAAGGGGAGAAGCGGTCCGCACACTTCAATTAATCTTTTTAAGGGATTGGGCGTTCCAAACAGGGGAGACCATTTTAAAACCGATCTACCTTTCACCTGTTCTTGCAACGACAAAGGAAGAAGGCGGCGTTCAAATGATTGCTAGCGGGCCAGATACAAGGTGGGAAGTGATTAAAAAGCTCTTTTTCTCAATGATTACATCGGCCAAAAAATCGATATGGATTACAAGCCCTTATTTTATTCCAGATGATGACATTTTAAGTGCATTGAAAATAGCAGCCCTTAGTGGAATTGATGTCCGATTACTCGTGCCAAATCGTCCAGATAAACGAATTGTATTTCATGCATCGCGATCATATTTCCCGGAATTGCTAGAGGCTGGGGTGAAAATTTATGAATACAATCGAGGGTTTTTACACAGTAAGATTATTATTGTCGATAGTGAAATCGCTTCAATTGGCACATCCAATATGGATATGCGAAGCTTTCATTTGAATTTTGAGGTGAACGCATTTTTATATCGAACCAAAAGTGTGACGACGCTTGTTAGTGATTTTGTGTATGACTTAGAATACTCAAATCAATTAAGCTTTGAATTGTTTAAAAATCGTCCGCTTTTTTATCGGGTGATTGAATCAACGTCAAGGTTATTGTCACCATTGCTTTAAATCAAGGGGCTAGTTTTGTTTTTTGCAAAGCTAGTCTTTTTATCTATAATTTTATGAGTACTGATTCAATCGCACTATTTCCCGAGAAATAAAAATGACTTTTGCCGTATTTTTTTGACGACTAAGAAAGGATTTTAGCAGGGTATGGCGAAGGAGATAAGATGGAGGTGAAGGAATGTTAACTGCAAAATTAAAGAGCGGTGAACGGTTTTCGTTAACGGATGGCTGGAAAAAGCATCAGCTTATTGAATTAAGGAATCAAAATATGTTCGTATGTTCTGTTTGTCAGCAACCTGTACAATTAAAGCTAGGAAGCAAGCGGCAATGGCATTTTGCCCATTATAAAGAAAGTCCTTGCATGATTGAGCATGAAGCTGAGTCTCCTTATCATCTTGCGGGAAAAAAATTGCTTTATGAATGGATACGAAAACAAACTGTTGATGTGGCGTTAGAAGTGTATCTACCAATTATTCAACAACGGCCTGATTTGCTTATTCGCAAAGATAATCAATTATATGCACTCGAGTTTCAATGCTCCCCTTTGTCAATTGAAACCATTCAAGCCCGCACGACTGGTTTTCAAAGGCATAGAATTCAACCAATTTGGCTCTTTGGTGGAAACAGGCTTACTCGCCATGGACCAAGCCGTTTTACTGTTAGACATTTTGAGTGGTATGGAGCACGCTCAATCACCCGTACCGAATGGCAGCTGCATTATTTTTGTCCCCATTCAGAAAAATTTGTGTATCTTCAGCAATTAACTCCGTTATCCTCCATTCGAACCCTTGGAAGACTTCAAGAAATTCCTCTAGAAGTGCATAAATTAGAACATTTGTTAACCCCATTACCTACGACTCCTCTTCCTAATCATACGTGGTTATCCGCAAAGAAGCATCGGCGTTATCAAACAACATTTCCTTTCCTATCTTTAGAGCAAAAACAATTTCAAGCATTGCTTTACAAACATCATGTACCCCTAAGTCTTTTTCCGATAGAAGCAGGTTGGCCTTCTGCAGGTTATGAAATGATTGAAACCCCTCCACATATTTGGCAAACTTGGCTCCTTTTTGAATGCATCCTTCATCAGCCCCTTAACACTCCATTTTCCTTTCAACTCGTTCTCCAATGTTTCCGACCAATGTTTTTAAAAAAGCAATTCTCTCTTCGGTTTCTCCATAATGAAAATCAGGCACTTGAGCACTCCTTGCGAGGCTATTTAACATTATTGGTGAAATGTGGATTATTAGCTAATGGGAAGCAACCGAATCAATTTATTCGCAGTAAGCATTTGAGGATTCCTGAAAGTCTCGACAATGCGTTGAAACGAGATGAACAATTTTGTTATTCATTTATAAAAAAGGAGATGAATAAGATGAGTACAGGAGTTTCTAGGTCTTGAAAGAATGTGTAAGAGTGGAAATCGATCATTGGAATCGGTATGATGAGAGGATAAGACATTGGAGGTGTTGAGAGGTGGCGAAAGAACTACCAAAACGAGATGAGATTCCTGTTGAAGAGACATGGAACCTAGAGGATATTTTTTCAACCGATGCAGATTGGGAGCATGAATTCCAAGAAATAAAACGCTTATTCCCTTCTCTTGTAGATTACAAAGGAAAGCTTGGCGAATCTGCAAACACGATGTATGAAGCATTAAAAAAACAAGGTGAAATTTCTGAAAGGCTAGGCAGACTGTATACGTACGCCCATATGCGTAATGACCAAGATACGACTAATTCTTTTTATCAAGGCTTAAATGATCGTGCTGCAAGCCTCGCTTCACAGGTAGGTCAAGCTGCTTCGTTTGTCGTGCCAGAAATTTTGTCGTTAAATGAAGATACAATCGAAAAGTTTTTAAACGAGCATGAAGGACTTCAAGAATATCGTCATATGTTTGATGAATTAAATAAAGAGCGTCCTCATGTTCTATCTGAAGCGGAAGAAGCCATTCTTGCTCAAGCAAGGGAAGTGACAAGCGCGCCCAGCCATACGTTTGGCATGTTGAATAATGCCGATTTAACGTTTCCAAGCATAAAAGATGAAAATGGCGAAGAAACGGAAGTGACTCATGGCCGCTACATTCGCTTTTTAGAAAGCAGTGATCGGAGAGTGCGGAAAGAGGCGTTTCATGCTGTTTATTCAACCTATGGAAGCTTTAAGAACACATTTGCATCCACATTAAACAATCAAGTAAAGCGAGATTTGTTTTATGCAAATGTACGAAAATATGATTCTGCTCGTCAGGCTGCTTTAAAACCAAACCATATTACAGAAGAGGTATATGACCAGCTGATTGCTACAGTTAATGACCATCTCCATTTGCTTCATCGCTATGTTAAGCTGCGAAAAAGAATACTTGGTGTAGAAGAGCTCCATATGTATGATTTGTACACCCCGCTTGTAAAGGATGTGAAAATGACCATCCCCTATGAAAGAGCGAAGGAGCTTGTTCTTAAAGGGATGGAGCCGTTAGGTGAAGAGTATGTGAAAACCTTAAAAGAGGGGTTTGAAAATCGCTGGGTTGATGTTCATGAAAACAAAGGGAAGCGGAGTGGCGCTTACTCTTCAGGTGCCTATGGGACAATGCCATACATTTTGATGAACTGGCAGGACAATGTAGATAATCTTTTTACACTTGCCCACGAGTTTGGTCATTCACTTCATAGTTATTACACGAGAAAAAACCAGCCGTATCAATATGGGGACTATACGATCTTTGTAGCTGAAGTTGCTTCGACTTTAAATGAAGCGCTCCTACATCATCATATGGTTCATGCGACAACGGATAAACAAGAGAAATTGTACCTGTTGAATCACTTTTTAGAAGGGTTTAGAGGCACTGTATTTCGCCAGACAATGTTTGCAGAATTTGAACAGCTTATTCATGAGAAAGCAGCGTCAGGGGAGCCGCTCACCCCAGAATTATTAAGCAAGCTTTATTATGAGTTAAATCTAAAGTATTTCGGAAACGATCTAGTCGTTGACAAAGAAATTGAATTAGAATGGGCGCGAATCCCTCACTTTTACTATAATTTTTATGTATATCAATACGCGACTGGCTACAGTGCTGCTGCGGCACTGTCTAAACAAATTCTTGAAGAAGGAGAGCCAGCCGTCGAACGTTATTTAGACTTTTTAAAGGCAGGAAGCTCTGATTATCCAATTGAAGTGCTGAAACATGCAGGTGTAGATATGACATCACCTGAACCAATTAAAGCAGCTCTTTCACTTTTTGAAGAAACGCTAGATGAAATGGAAGCCCTTTTACTTTTAGAGGGATAACGTCGAACATTTTGCTTTGTTGAATATTAAAAGCATCCCCTCTTTTTGGCAATGAAATGTTCCAGGTGCAAAAAGGGGGGATGCTTAATTTGATCTACTATGATACGAATGAAAGGAGATTAAAACGCTGAGAGATTTGTGGAATCGATACAACGACTGTAAAAGAATCGATCCATCTTTGTATACAGCATAATAGGGAGCCGTGTATGTACCGTCTACATTACTACAAATTCGTTCAAAATCATTTCGTACATCGACAACAATTGGTTCATGATTAGAGGCAGGGATTAGCAAATTCGTCTCTAAGTTTAAGTCCTTTAAATGAAGAGGGGGTGTGAGCGAGAAAGCATCTACAGTTCGTCATCTTTTCCTCAAGAATTGGTAGGTTACGACCGGAATCCTTTAAAGCGATTTCGTTGATTAAAAAGATGAAGCGAAACCACAATGGAAAGAAATAAACATGGGCCAGCAATCAACATAGGAAATAAATTCATTAACGAGAATGTGAAAAAAAGAAAGCTTAACAGGGTACATAACAGACCGCCGACAAAAAGGAAACGGTTCATTTGGATACCTCCTGCTACAATAGATTCATTACTAGGTAGTCTATGCAGGAAAGTGGACAAATAGTTTATGTCCATTCTCTGAACAAATGAAAGCTACCATTGTCATTTTACGAATAGCCTGATACATTATTAATGTGAAATAAATCACATTCTCTCCCCCAGAGATAAATAAAGAGGGCCTTCCGAATCTGGGGGCCCTTTTTAACAAAGATGAAAAAATGTTTTGTCTAGCTTCAAGTCGCTTTCATCCCTCCAACAAAAAACGTTTCTGAATTAGTGTTTCTAGCACGATGAAGGAAGGAAGCGCCAAAAGTTTCCGTA